>CAJGDT010000085.1 GCA_904502265.1 uncultured Barnesiella sp.
CTCTACGTTAGTTAAAAATTCACGAATAGTTACGAGTTTTTCTTGATCTTTCATGGTGATAGTAGGTTGTGGTTTATCGCAAATATATAAATAAAAACGAGGTAATGCAACTAATGTATGCTTATTTGTGTTAATATATCACGTCTTATTCCTGCTCTACATCAATTCCGTATTGTTACAATCGGCATGCCAAGAGGCGAATAGTTGCTCGGTTGCTATCTGATATTGCCGTGCTGATGATGATTTTATTACCAATTTACGTTCTTTGCGCGGAGCTTGTGGAAGAAAATATTCCCATAACGCGTGCGCTCGTTGCATGAGTTGACTCTCGCCTTGCGATGTGGCTTGCAGTTCATTGTATAATGCATTGTGGAAGGCGTGAGTGCGTTCTATAATCTCGCTGTTCGATGGTGCTTTGTCACTTGTAAGTAAAGTCGATAAGTAGGGTCTTGCCAGCAATCCACGCCCCAACATTATGTCCTCGATAGTTGGAAATTGTGACTTAAATCGTTCTATATCAGCCACAGTATTTAAGTCGCCGTTATAGATGATTTTGTGAGAGCATTTCAGACGAAATTCCTCAAAAGCCTTTATATCTACGCTGCCTTTGTATTGTTGTCGTCCTATGCGCGGGTGCAATGCTATGTGTGTAAGAGTAGTATCGTTAAGTATGTCAATCAGTTCGCGCCATTCGTCGGGTTCTTGCCAGCCTAAGCGCATCTTGACTGAGAATTGCATCTCGGGATAAGCCTTCGTCGCTTGCATCAGTTCGGCAACCATCTCTTTATGAGGTAATAGTCCCGATCCTCGGCCATGTAACGCCACCGGCGGAAATGGGCAGCCCATATTGATGTCGGCACGCTTATAGCCATTGCTCAAGAATAGTTCGGTTAGTCGTTGAAGTTCTTCCGCATCTCGGGGCAGCATTTGTGGTATTACCGGTGTGTTGACATTGTTTTCTAAAGCAATGTCTGATAAGTCGCGTCTACGAAAGTCACCCTTCTCTATACGAACAAATGGGGTATAGTAACATTCAACACCGCCCCACATTGTATGGTGCAGTCGGCGATAAAGAGCGGTTGTGTAACCTTGTAATGGTGCGAAGTGTATATCCATAATATCCTGTAAAAAAATAGGTTACCGAAATAACGGTAACCTATTGTGATTATGGTTCAAAAATATTTTTCGCTTGTTGCCATACACGCTCTTTGGCTTCGGCAGTAGGTTTTATGTCGTTCATGTCACGCATAGCCTCAATGCGTTGTTTTTCCTCGCGCGAGAGTTTCTCGGGTACGTAGACTGACACATTTACAACCAGTGAGCCTATACCTCTATGGTTGTATATGGGAAGACCTTTGCCACGAAGTCCATATCGTTTACCCGGTTGAGTTCCGGGTTCTATTTTAATCTTAGCTGTACCATCGAGAGTAGGTATATCTACAGTACCACCCAATGCAGCAGTGGGGTAGTCGAGTAGCAAGTTGTAAACGATATCGTTTCCACGGCGTTCAAAGTCGGGGTGTTTCTCTTCAGAGAAGAATAGGTAAAGATCGCCATACTCTCCACCGCGACGAGGTGCGTTACCCTTGCCTTCAATGGGCATTTGCATACCTCCTACAACACCGGCAGGGATGTGTACAGTTGTAATTTCCTCTTTGCGAACTATGCCCTCGCCATTGCAATGGGGGCATTTGGTCGATATGCGTTTACCTTCGCCTTCACAATCAGGACAAGATGTAATTACCTGTTGTACACCGCCAAACATGGTGCGTTGTGCTCTCATTACACGACCTTGACCCTTACATGTAGCACATGTGGTAAAGGCAGTGCCATCTTTGGCACCTGTGCCATTACAGTGTGAGCAAGCTACATAGCGAGTGTATTTCAATTTCTTGTCGCAGCCATTAGCTATATCGTTGAGTGTAAGTTTTACATTCATACGCAAGTTGCCACCTACACGACGTTGACGGCTGTCGCCATAACTGCTTCCACCGCCACCGAAAAAGCTGTCGAATATACTTCCACCGCCACCAAAACCACCAAATAGGTCGTTCAAGTGCGAAAGGATGTCATCCATTGAGCCATTGTAGCTATATCCGCCACCACCGGGGCCTCCCAATCCTTGGTGGCCAAATTGGTCATATCGAGCGCGTTTGTTTTCGTCACTCAATACTTCATAAGCCTCAGCAGCTTCTTTAAATTTCTCTTCGGCATTCTTCTTCTCCTCCTCCGATGCTGTAGACCATTTATCGGGGTGAAATTGGATTGCTTTTTTGCGATAGGCTTTTTTTATCTCATCGGCTGTTGCCGACTTGGCAACTTCCAGTACTTCGTAGTAATCTCTTTTCTCGGCCATAATGCTGAATATATTATTGTGCTACAACCACTTTGGGGAAACGTATAACTACGTCGTTGAGTGTGTAACCCTTTTGAGTACAGTCTATTATCTTACCCTTTTGTTCGGGTTCAAACGCGGGTATTTGGGCTATTGCCTCGTGCTTATCGGCGTCAAATTCTACTCCTATGGTTTCCATTTCTTTCACACCGTTTTGTTCAAGGTATGCACGGAATTTGTTGTATATGAGCTCAACACCGGTCTTCAATGCCTCTACGTCATTGCTGTTTGCCATAGCCTGCATGGCTCGCTCAAAGTCGTCGATAACAGGCAAGATAGCTTTCATGCAGCTCTCGCCACCGGTCTTTATTAAGTCGGCCTTTTCACGAAGTGTGCGACGGCGGTAGTTGTCAAACTCTGCCATCAAGCGCAGATAATCATCTTTTTGTTTTTCGATTTGAGCTTTCAAGTCGTCAACTTCGGCTGTCAGTTTGGCAGTCTCATCCATTTCCTCTACAGGTAGTTCTTCGGCAGGCTCCATATCTTGCTCTGCACCCTCTGCTGTAGGGGTATCTGTGATGTCTATATTAATATCTTTGTTTTCAGTATCTTGCGATTGTTTTTCTTTTGTTTTCTTGCTCATATCTATTTTGTTTTATATTTCACATAATGAGGTGCAACTACATTGCCGTTGTCACATTATTAAATAACAAAAATATTGCCAAAGAGCTGTTCTATGGGCTTGTATGTCATAAAGTCAGCTACACCTTGCATTCGCCATGCCACACAAAGCAATCGTCAAATGTGTTGGCAAAATTGGCTTCGTTGTCAAAGATACCAAATACCGATGAGCCTGAGCCCGACATCGAGGCATATACAGCTCCCATATCATACATGCGTTGTTTGATTGCTGCTATTTGAGGATAAGTCGGGAATACGCTTTTTTCAAAATCATTCGACACGCAATCTTTCCATTGTTCAATGGGGTTTGCAAGTCCCTTGTCAAGAGGTGTTTGCGGATTTTGTGGCACCACATGAGCATAAGCTTCAGCTGTCGATACGGCTATCGAAGGCTTTACGAGTACGATATACTTGCCTTTCAATGTAAATGGGGTCGATGTAAAGCAATCGCCAATACCGGTGGCTATGAGTGGACGGTTGTAAATGAAGAACGGACAGTCGGCACCCAATCGAGCGGCTCGTTTAGCTAGTTCGTCATCGTCAAGCGGCAGGCTGAACATATCGCGCAACATCACCAGTGCATATGCTGCATCGGCCGATCCTCCTCCCAGTCCTGCACCAAAGGGTATCACCTTGTGTAGATGTATCTCTACAGCCGGCAGGTTAAATTCACTTTCTAGCAATCGGTAGGCTCGCATCACCAAGTTCTTTTCGGCCTCTCCATCTACAGCAATCCCCGTAACGGTTAGGGTTGTTGTATCACCCTTTGCGGGTACAATCTCCAGTATATCACGTAGTTCGATAGGGTAGAAGAGTGTTTCGAGGTTGTGATATCCGTCGGGTCGACGACTTGTGACGTATAGTCCTATATTTATTTTAGCGTTGGGAAATGTTATCATGAAAGTGCTTATTTTTACATTTGCAAAATTACACTTATTAGCCGACAATTGCAACTGGTACATTGCATTGCGTGAGTTTTTCGTAGCATATACACATTTGTCGTTAATAGCACGTTGATAAAAAAGCATCGGTTTGTCTATGGTTATTCTCTTATTTTGTTTAATTTTGTAACCACTGATATTAAAATAAGGAGAACAGCATATGGCACCCATGAAACGATATTCATCGCGAAATAGTAAAAAAGAGACAAACTATATGCCCGACATGTCGGAGTTGGGAAAGTTACCGCCTCAAGACACTGAGGTCGAGGAGGCTGTTCTCGGTGCGCTCATGCTTGAGAAGGATGCCTATACTCGCATATGCGACATGCTCAAGCCTGAGTGTTTCTATGATCCGGCTAACCAAAAGATATACAAGGCAATAGCCGACTTGGCAGCCTATCAGCGCCCCATCGATATGCTCACCGTTACCGATCAATTGCGCAGTAACGGAACGCTCGACGAGGTGGGTGGTGCTTTGCGTATAAGCGAGTTGACCGGTCGTGTTGTATCGGCTTCGCACGTCGAGTATCATGCCCGCATCGTATCGCAAAAGTATCTTGCTCGTGAGCTTATCTCTTTCTCGAGCGAAGTGCAAGCAAAGGCCTTTGACGACACGCAGGATGTCGACGACTTGATGCAACTGGCCGAGGAGAAGCTCTTCCGTATCTCGCAAAACAACCTCAAGAAGGATGTTGTGCAGATACGCCCTGTTATCGAAATGGCCATCAAGCAAATCGAGGAGGCCAAGAAGCGCGACAACAACATGAGTGGTCTTGCCACCGGATTTCATGATCTTGACAAGCTCACTTCGGGTTGGCAAAATTCCGACCTCATCATCATTGCAGCACGTCCTGCGATGGGTAAAACAGCCTTTGTGCTTTCTATGGCCAAGAATATGGCTGTCAATTACAACTCGCCTGTAGCAGTATTCTCGCTTGAGATGTCCAACCTTCAGTTGGTCAATCGTCTCATTGTCAACACCTGTGAAATTCCGGCCGACAACATCAAGCGCGGTAACCTCGAAGGCTGGCAGTGGGATCAGTTGCTCACCAAGGTCAACATTCTATACGAAGCTCCCTTGTATATCGACGACACGCCCAGTTTGTCGGTGTTTGAGTTACGTACCAAGGCACGCCGACTCGTGCGTGAGCATGGTGTCAAGATTATTATTATCGACTACTTGCAGTTGATGAACGCCAGCGGTATGGAGTATGGTAGCCGTGAGCAAGAGGTAAGTACTATCTCTCGTTCACTCAAGCAGTTGGCCAAAGAGTTGAACATTCCTATCATCGCACTATCACAGCTCAATCGTAGTGTCGAGAGCCGCGGTACCGGTAACGACGCCACAGGCAAGCGTCCGCAACTATCCGACTTGCGTGAGTCGGGAGCCATCGAGCAGGATGCCGATATGGTATGTTTCATACATCGTCCTGAGTATTACTTGAAGACCAGCGAAGATGGTGCTAACAACGACATCAGAGGTCTGGCCGAGATTATCATTGCCAAGCACCGTAATGGTGCTACCGATACGGTTAAGTTGCGCTTCCGTGGCGAGTTGGCACGATTTGAAAACTGGGACGAGAAGGATCGCATCCTCGACTCGGCATTCAATCGCACACCCACCGATGCCACCACTTCTATGCCTCAGCCACAGGCTCAATCGGTCATGGCATCCGATGCTATGAGCAAGATAGCAATGACACAGGAGGAATTCCTCAGTCGTCGCAATGAAGATGTATTGTAGAATTTACTATAAACACATAACCAACAGCTACTTATAGTCAACGGTTTTTATCAACAATAATGACATTATGAAGACATTGCCATTAATCGCCAACGACCCTTGGTTAGAGCCTTTCTCTAAGGCTATTGAGGGACGACACAATCGAGTGAAAGAGGTGAAAAATAAACTCACCCGTAAAGGCAAAATAGAACTTTCGGACTTTGCGTCGGGCTATCTGTATTATGGCCTGCACCGACAAGATGATGGTAGTTGGATATTTCGCGAGTGGGCTCCCAATGCCACTGCAATATACCTTATAGGCGACTTCTCTAACTGGCAAGAGCGTCCCGAGTATAAGCTCAAGTCGCTACACAATGGCTCATGGGAGATAAAGTTAAAGCCCGAGCTATTGCATCATGGCGACCTCTATAAGTTGTCAATCCACTGGCCAGGAGGACAAGGCGAACGCATACCGGCTTGGGCCAAACGTGTTGTTCAAGACCCTACAACCTATATTTTCTCGGCTCAAGTATGGGCGCCCGACAAGCCTTACAAGTTTGCTAAGCGCAAGTTTAAGCCCACGACATCGCCCTTGCTCATCTACGAGTGCCACATAGGTATGGCGCAGAATGAGGAGAAGGTAGGCACATACAATGAATTCCGCGAGAAGATATTGCCTCGCATTGCTGCCGATGGTTACAATGCTATACAGATCATGGCCATTCAGGAGCACCCCTATTATGGCTCATTCGGTTATCACGTATCCAATTTCTTTGCACCCTCATCGCGCTTTGGTACGCCCGACGACTTGAAGCAACTTATCGACGAGGCTCACCGATTGGGTATTGCTGTCATCATGGATATAGTGCACTCTCATGCCGTGAAGAACGAGCAGGAGGGATTGGGTCGTTTCGATGGCTCGTATACACAATATTTCCACGGAGGCGACCGCCGCGAGCACTCGGCATGGGATTCACTTTGCTTCGACTATGGCAAGAACGAGGTGTTGCACTTCCTCTTGTCCAACTGCAAGTATTGGCTCGAAGAGTTCCACTTCGACGGTTTCCGTTTCGACGGTGTCACTTCTATGTTATACTATAGTCACGGACTCGGCCAGTCATTCGGCTCATACGGTGACTACTACGACGGCAGTCAGGACGACGATGCCATTGTCTATCTCACATTGGCCAACATGCTCATTCATGAGGTTAATCCTCGCGCGATAACCATTGCCGAGGAGATGAGTGGCATGCCCGGACTTGCAGCCAAGTTCGAGGACGGTGGTATGGGATTTGATTATCGCATGGCAATGGGTATACCCGACTATTGGATTAAGACAATTAAGGAGAAGAAGGACGAGGATTGGCATCCCACATCAATATTCTGGGAGTTGACCAACCGTCGTGCCGACGAGAAGACTATCTCTTATGC
>CAJGDT010000086.1 GCA_904502265.1 uncultured Barnesiella sp.
CAGCTCTATTGCGATTTCTTAATTTTAATAAAATTTACCGTGCTCTTTCACTCTTTTTATTAATAAAACATACAATAGCAAGAAGGGTGATAATTATTTATTACCTTTGCAACTGCAAAATGCTGAATGGCTAAGAGGTATCCTTTGTATCTCTTTGTAAATAAATAAAATATATTATGCGATCGTTTTTTAATTCAATTCCGCCGGTTACCAAAAACCTGCTTATAATAAACGTCTTGATGTGGTTTGCCACAATTGCTATCGGTATCAACCCCGAAACAGGCACCTACCGTCTCGTAGACTGGATGGGACTTCATCTTTTTGGAGCATCTAAATTCAATGTAGCTCAGCTCATTACCTACATGTTCCTGCACGACCCTTCGTCGTTTGCCCATGTATTCTTCAATATGTTCTCGGTATATATGTTTGGCCGTACACTTGAGCAGGTATGGGGTAGCAAACGATTCTTGTTCTACTACATTACTACCGGTATGGGAGCCGGCCTTATACAAGAGGCTGCATGGTTTATCGATTTTGGTGGATATATATCGCAAGTAGTTGATGTGTATGGCTGGAATCAGGCTTCTATGGCTCTCAATGGTCTTGTAACAATAGGAGCATCGGGTGCTGTGTTTGGTATCTTGTTGGCCTTTGGTATGATGTTCCCCAATGTGCCCCTCTACCTAATGTTTATTCCTATTCCTATCAAGGCCAAGTGGTTTGTGTTGGGCTATGGCCTGATAGAACTCTTCTTGGGTGTAAGCGCAACAAGCGATGGTATCGCTCACTTTGCTCACTTGGGTGGTATGTTGGTAGGAGTATTGCTCATACTCTATTGGAGAAAGAAAGGTATAGGCAATGGCGGGTATTATTGATAGGCTCAAATCTCAGTTCAATAGCGCTCCATCGCTCAAGCGACTGATATACATCAACGTTGCGGTGTTTATTGCCGTTCACTTGGTGTCGGTGGTGCTCATGCTCTTTAATGTCGACACAATGCACTGGTTGTCGTATATTGAAGTACCATCGGCATTGCAGATATTACCCTACCGAGTGTGGACACTCTTTACCTATATGTTTGTTCACTACGACCTGTGGCACATCCTCTTCAACATGATGTGGCTCTATTGGTTTGGTACTATATTCATGCAATATTTTTCTCAGAAGCACCTCAGTGTACTCTATGTATTGGGAGGACTGGCCGGTGCGGCATTGTACCTTATATCGTACAACGTATTTCCTTACTTTGACGGCAAGGAGGGCTTGATGTGTGGAGCATCGGCCTCTATTATGGCCATCGTTTTTGCTACGACTTTGCGTGTGCCCAATTACAAGATAAACTTGATGTTTATAGGTGCTGTGTCGCTTAAATATATAGCACTTGTAACGATTCTTATCGACTTCTTGAGCATGACATCGAGCAATGCCGGCGGTCATTTTGCTCATATTGGCGGTGCGTTGATGGGTGTGGTATTTGCACTCTATTGGAGCAAAGGCAAGGATATTCTGCAACCTATCAATAAGTTGATCGACAAGTTGGTATCGGCTTGTCATCGTCCCCACATCAAGATACGACGACCTGCCCAGAAAAAGCCATTTGTTCATGCCTCGGAGGAGAAGAAAACTCCGCATACTCACAAGCGTCCTGAGACTGATAGCGAGTACAACGCTCGTAAAAAGAGAGAAGGCGAAGAGATAGATAAAATACTCGATAAGGTGAAAAAGTCGGGTTATTCAGCCCTTACAACCGAAGAAAAACAACGATTATTCGATGCCAAAAAGAACTAAACAATCATCGCGAGGCAAATCTCATAAAGATAAGAGACGCGTAAATCCTCTGCGTAAGATTATAGCCATAGCCTTTTTGTTGCTGTCGGTTGTATTGTCATTAGCCTTGGTCTTGGCGGCCTATGTCGAGTATCTCTCACCCGAGAAATATGCTCTTCCTGCGTTGCTAGGCCTCGTTTTCCCTATTATTGCACTTTTTACAATAATTCTTTTTATCGCATTGCTGTTTATCTCACCCCGATATTCAGTTGTGTCGTTTGTGGCATTATTGCTATCGGTACCGGCTATGCGTCAGTATTGCCCTATCAACATGGGTAATGATCGCCTCCTTACCAATCGCCCCGGATTTTCGATACTTACTTACAACGTATATCATTATAAAGACGTTGATCGTGAGTTATTGGGTGATGAAATAGATTACAATCGTACATTGCAAAATATTATCAATGCTGATGCCGACATTGTGGCTATACAGGAGAAATCTTCTTCAAATTTTCAGGTCAACAAGCGACTCCATTTTACAGCCGAGCAGCTGCAAGAGATAAATCGCCTCTACCCCTATCAGATATTGGAACCCAAGGGGCAGATTCTATCGAAATATCCTGTTCGGTTGGTGTCTGATACGATATATACCGAGACGGCTTTTACAACTGTATATGAGGTTGATATTGAGGATCGTAAAGTGACTGTTGTCAACAATCATCTGCAGTCGATAGGCTTGACTAAAGACGATAAAGAGCTTTATGTAGAATTGACAACCAAGCCCGATAGTATAGAGAATAAATTGGGCGGCGCAAAAAGTATTACGCGCAAGTTGCTCAGAGCCTTTGAACAGCGTGCGCGTCAAGTAGAGGCAGTAGACTCTCTGGCTCGTTCAATAGGTGGTAATGTGATATTGTGTGGCGATATCAACGACACCCCCAATTCTTACGCATATCATGTATTGAAGAACGATCGTCACGATACGTATCTCGACTTAGGTACCGGGCCGGGTTATACCTATATGGCCAATCGCATGTGGGTGCGCATCGACTATCTCCTATATGAAGGGGATATGCAGGCGCGCTATGTAAATGTTATTGAGAAACGCTCGTCCGATCACTACCCCGTTTACGCCGAATTTGAGTGGAAATAACACATTATTAGTGTTGTAATAACATTTCTTTGTGCTAAAAATTGTTGTATGTCTACAAAAATATCTATTTTTGCATCGCAAGAAAAACACATGACATATTAATTTTAAAATCAATAATCAATGAAACGTTTATTTTTACCTGCAATCATCTGCCTTATGATGACCGCATGTCAACAACAATCAAGCAATCCGTTCTTGGGTGCTTACAACACTCCCTTCGATGTGCCTCCCTTTGAGCAAATCAAGAACGAGCACTACATGCCCGCATTTGAAGAGGGTATCAAGCAACAAAAAGCCGAGATTGAGGCTATCGTAAATAACCCCGAAGCTCCTACTTTCGAGAATACTATTTTGGCTCTCGACTTGAGCGGTATGCTCTTGCGCAATGTCGAGCTTACATTCTTCTCGTTCACCGAGGCTATGTCTAACGACACTCTTCGCGACATCGCTGCCGAGGTAACTCCTATGCTCACAGCTCATGGCGACGATATCATGCTCAACGAGGCTCTCTTCGAGCGTATCAAGGCTGTTTATGACAACCGTGCCAACGAAAACCTCGACCGTCCCCAAGAGCGTCTTTTGGAGAAATACTACAACAGTTTTGTTCGCTCGGGTGCTCTCCTCTCTGCCGAGGATAAAGAGACTTTGCGCGGTATCAACAGCGAGTTGTCTTCTCTCTCACTCAGCTTCGGTAACAACGTATTGGCCGAGAACAACGGTTTTGAGCTTCTCATCACCAACGAGGCCGACCTCGCAGGTCTTCCCGCAGGTTCTATCGCTGCTGCCAAAGAAGAGGCTGCTGCTCAAGGTAAAGAGGGTTGGTTGTTCAACCTCTCAGCTCCCAGCCGCATTCCTTTCTTGCAATATGCCGACAACCGCGACTTGCGTGAGAAACTCTACACTGCTTATGTAATGCGTGGCGATAACGACAACGAAAACGACAACAAAGCCAACATCAAACGTATCCTCGAATTGCGCTTGCAAAAGGCTCAAATCCTTGGTTACAAGACTTATGCCGACTTCGTTCTCGATGATCGTATGGCCAAGACCGACAAGGCTGTGAACGACCTCTTGCTCAACATCTGGCAATATGCTGTTCCTCGTGCCAAAGAGGAGATTGCCGATATGCAAAAGATTATCGACCGTGAAGGTGGTAACTTCAAACTTGCTCCTTGGGACTATGCTTACTATGCCGAGAAGGTACGTCAAGAGAAATATGCTCTCAACGAAGATGAGTTGAAGCCCTACTTCTCTCTCGAGAAAGTTCTCAATGGTGTATTCATGGTTGCCGAGAAACTCTATGGTATTACTTTCCAAGAGCGCACCGATATTCCCTCATACCACCCCGAAGTACGCACTTACGAGGTATTTGATGCCGAAGGCAAGCACCTTGCTGTATTCTTCTGCGACTACTTCCCCCGCACAAGCAAGCGTTCAGGTGCATGGATGAGCAACTTCCGCGAGTCTTATGTTGATGCCAATGGCAACGAGGTTCGTCCTTTGGTTTATAACGTAGGTAACTTTACCAAACCCACTGCCGAGACTCCCTCTTTGCTCACTCTCGACGAGGTTGAGACACTCTTCCACGAGTTTGGTCACGGCTTGCACGGTATGCTCACTCGCGTTGACTACTACGGTATCAGCGGTACAAGCGTTGCTCGTGACTTCGTTGAGTTGCCCTCTCAAATCACTGAGCACTGGGCTACTCACCCCGAGGTATTGAAAATGTACGCTCACCACTACCAAACCGGTGAGGTAATTCCCGACGAACTCATTGCCAAGATGCAACGTGCATCGAGCTTCAACCAAGGTTTCGCTACAACAGAGTTGGTAGCTGCCGCCCTTCTCGATATGCGTATGCACGAATTGGACAACTACGAAGGCTTCAATGCCCGCGAGTTTGAAAAACAAGTAGCTGCCGAGCTTGGTCTCCCCGCTGAGATTACATACCGCTACCGCAGTATGCACTTCAACCACGTATTCTCTGGTGGTTACGAAGTTGGTTACTACAGCTACCTTTGGGCAGAGGTACTCGATGCCGATGCTTTCGATGCTTTCGTTGAAAACGGCATATTCGACAAGGCCACTGCCGATGCTTTCCGCATCAACATCCTTGAGGCCGGTTCGAGCGAAGATCCTATGAAGCTCTACATCCAATTCCGTGGTGCTGAGCCCAACCCCGAAGCACTCATCCGTGGTCGTGGTTTGAAATAATCATTTTCACATCATAGATGCCAAGAGAGTTTTACCATTCCAGGTAAAACTCTCTTATTTTATATAAATATGCATCTTATTCGGTTATTATATTGATAGTATTTATTACCTTTGCCACTATCAAAAAAGCCAAATTGTAACGATATGAAAAAGTTTTTTTCCCTACTCTGCTCTTTAGTTGCAACTTACTCACTCATAAGTTGCACTCCCGATTTTGTACTTAATGTTGCCGATCTTCCCAAAGAAGTGACCATTGCAGCCAATCCTACTCAGGAAATGATAATTGCCGGCAGCGAAAGTTTTGTGTTTACACACATTCGTGACACCGCCAACAACGAGGTTGCGGCTCAATACAACACCTTTGACTATACTGCTACTGTTATGGACTGGCTGGTGGTGAAATGCAACAAAGGCGGCAGATCTATTATTCTATCGGCATCACCCAACAATACGCCTTATGACCGCACATTGTATGTAGGTGTAAGCAACTCCAAAAATTCGGGCGAAATAAAAGTTACACAACGAGCCGGTAAGTCTCAACAATAACCACTCATATACCTATCTATAATATGTCCACAGTACTTTTTCACGAGATAATATTCGGCCCCATTCGCAGTCGCCGATTGGGCGTTTCGTTGGGAGTAAACCTGCTTCCTCTCAATGGAAAATGGTGCTCTTACGATTGCATCTATTGCGAGTGTGGCTACAATGCCGATAATCGTGACGACCGCAAGATACATAACCGCGAGGAGGTGCGCACAGCTTTACGAGCCAAACTCTCGCAAATGCGCCAAGAGAATAGTCCGCTCGATGTAATAACCTTTGCCGGTAACGGCGAGCCTACTCTCCACCCCGAGTTTGAAGGCATCATAGACGACACGATAGCCCTACGCAACGAGCTGTATCCATCGGCCCAAATCACCGTTCTCACCAACTCTACCCGCCTCGAGGATGAGAGTGTATTTCGCGCACTATCGAAGATAGACAACAACTGCCTGAAACTCGATACAATGCACGCCAACACGATGCGCCTAATGAACGTACCGGCCGGACACTGCGATCCCGAACGTGTAGTAAAAGCCATAGAACAATTTGAGGGTAAATGCATCGTACAAACAATGTTTACCCGAGGCGAACACGATGGCGAGCGTGTTGACAACACCACCGAGGAGGAGATAGCCGATTGGCTCAAGGCTATTGAGCGCATTCGACCGCGTCAGGTACAGATATACTCCATCGACCGCAAAACTCCTGAGCAATCGCTCGAAAAAGTACCCGTAGAAGAGCTTCGCGCCATAGGCGAACGTGTCAAAGCTTTGGGTATAGACATTAATGTGGCCGGGTAACGCTTTAGAAAACCTGGCAACACTCATTATAACGATTAGGGGCCGAATCAAATCGATTCGGCCCCTAATCGTTAGGAAGAAGGTCATTCGCCTTCAACAAGTATATCTTACAAGGCAACCTTACGTACAATACCGTCTATTTGCACTAAATACATACCTTGAGGCAATGCAATGCCGGCTACATCACAGGCGGTTGTGCTGCGTATGCAAATTCCATTTATCGAATAGATATTTACCACCGCACTATCAGCTACACCTGTAATGTTAATAACTCCATTTTCAACGAATACTTCTACATCACTATCGGGTGTAATGCGTTCAACTCCGGTATAATCTTTGATGTTGGTAAAATCGCTCCAATATTGAGCTGTTTTATAAGCCCCGGCACTGCCAACAGGAACAACAACAGCGATTGAACGATCGACATTGGCAAATGTACGCTCGTGAACACTCGGAGGTGTAGCAACATCTACACATATCTTTGTCAAACCGGTACAATGGGCAAA
>CAJGDT010000087.1 GCA_904502265.1 uncultured Barnesiella sp.
AATCGTGGAAATCTAATGATTAGCCTAACTTCAACTTCTTCATGTGCAAAGGGTTTAAATCAATATATTAGAGATGGTAAAGCCTCAAATCCTGAACTAAAAAATGCAGAATTTAAACAAGGAGATATCGTAACTACCGTAATTAAATGTCTTAACGGAGAAACTATAACTTTAACTTTAGATACTACTTTACCACGTACTTATTCTCGTGGGTTTACCGTTAGGGGTACGAAAGCGATGTATCAAGAAGATACATCGCTTTTCACTTTTATAACAGCTATTATCAATATTCTATTCTATCTAGTATTCCTGTAAGGGCTGCAATAGTAATACCATAGTTGGTAATGGACACATCTTGTATGCGTGCACGGGCTATGCGGTTGAGCACATGGCGACTATTGAACATACAAGCACCACAGTGTATCACCAAGTCATAATCGGTGAGGTCTTGCGGAAACTCATGACCACTGACAATATCGATGTGAAGTCCTGCACCAAACTTACGACGCAACATAGCCGGCAACTTTACGCGGCCTATATCTTCGTTTTGTGGCACATGGGTACATGCCTCGGCTATAAGCACACGCGAATTTTCGGTGAGTTGCGACAACTTTTTCGCACCTGCTACAAACGTTGTTATATCACCCTTGTATCGAGCAAACAATACCGAGAAGGATGTAAGGCGCGACGCCTCGGGCTTGAGCTTATACACCGCATCGAATACTTGCGAATCGGTAATGATAAGGTGCGGTGGCTGTGCCAACGATGCTAACGCAGCAGGCATGCCCTCGGTAGTACAGCTAACCACCGTACAACGACGATCGAGTAGCTCACGTATCGTTTGCACCTGAGGCTGTATGAGACGACCTTTGGGGGCACTTGCATCCTGCGGCATCACCAACAGCACAGTGTCGCCCTCGTTCACGAGCCCTTGTAAGATAGTACGCTCCTCGCGCATACCTGCAGCCGCCAATGCCTCACGCAAAGCTGGCAAACCCTCGCCTTGTGTAGAACTTACAGCAATAGGCTTCAACTTGATATCCTGCGCGATAGCTTTTACAAGCTCTTCCACATTCGATAGTCTGTCACACTGCGAGAGTACAGCTATAATAGGTATTTCGCGAGCGCGAAACTCAGCAATCCAACGGCGCTCGTCATCGCCCCACTGCTCGGTAAAGAGTAGTATGGCTATATCGGTCTTGTCCACCACCTTAGTAGTCTGAGCAATACGCTGTTCACCCAAGATACTTGTGTCGTCATATCCCGGAGTATCTATCAGCACACATGCACCCAGTCCGGGCAGCTCGATAGGCTTGCTCACGGGGTCGGTGGTAGTACCACTCACATTGCTCACAACAGCAATATTCTGGCCGGTGAGTGCATTGATAAGTGACGACTTTCCGCTATTACAACGCCCGAAAAAGGCTATATGCAGGCGTTCCGATTGAGGGGTCTGTTGCATA
Source organism: uncultured Barnesiella sp. (assembly GCA_904502265.1). Classification (GTDB taxonomy): domain Bacteria; phylum Bacteroidota; class Bacteroidia; order Bacteroidales; family Barnesiellaceae_A; genus Barnesiella_A. The sequence continues at coordinate 1,464 of CAJGDT010000087.1, forward strand.
GCTATAGGGGTTAGAAACGGAAGTCGCGCTTGCCCTCGGCAATCTTCTTCAAGTTTTCGATAGTAATATTGCGTACTTTATCCGAAGGGATAAGAGGTATTTGACTCTCGATCATCTTCTCTGCCAACTCGCGAGTGCGAGGCGAAGCATAGTCATCGAGATACTCACGAAGGGTAAAGAGTGCATTAGGAGCACAACAGTTACCTATCAGTCCGCGTTTGGCTAACGACATAAAACGGTCGCCGGTGCGGCCTTCGCGATAACATGCAGTACAGAAGCTGGGGATATATCCCAACTCGAGCAACCAACCTACAATCTCATCGAGGGTGCGATTATCCGAAATATCGAATTGAGCCGAATCCTCAGCATCAACAATACCCTCGGCATATCCACCTACCGATGTGCGCGAGCCACCACTCAATTGCGACACACCCACATCCAATACCAACTCGCGCGAGCGTTGCGACTCACGTGTCGATACAATCATACCTGTATAAGGAACAGCAATACGCAATACTGCCACAATGCGACGGAATACCTCGTCGGTAACAGCATCGGGGAAGTCGGCAGGGTCGATATCATCGGCCGGACGTATGCGGGGCACACTGATTGTGTGGGGGCCTACTCCATACGCAGCCTCCAAGTGCTCGGCGTGCATGAGTATACCCACAAAGTCGTAACGATAGTTACACAAGCCAAAGAGTGCACCGATACCCACATCGTCAATACCACCTTGCATGGCACGATCCATAGCCTCGGTGTGATAAGCCCAATCGCTCTTGGGACCTGTGGGATGCAATGCCTCGTACACCTTGCGGTTGTAGGTCTCTTCAAACAATATATATGTACCTATACCGGCATCACGCAACAGGCGATAGTTCTCGACTGTTGTAGCGGCAATATTGACATTCACACGGCGTATTGCACCATTCTTGTGGTGTATCGAATAGATTGTGTCGATCGACTCCAATACATACTCGATAGGATTCTTGGTAGGATGCTCGCCTGTTTCAAGAGCCAGGCGCTTGTGACCCATATCCTGCAAGGCAATAACCTCGCGACGTATCTCCTCCTGTGTGAGTTTACGACGAGGGATTGTCTTATTCTTAGCGTGATAAGGACAATATACACAACCGTTTATGCAATAGTTTGACAGATACAACGGAGCAAACATCACAATACGATTACCGTAAATGTGATTCTTAATTTCGCGAGCAAGCTTGAATATACGCTCTACGATTTCGGGGTCGTCGCTCTCCAACAATACAGCAGCGTCACGGTGCGATAAACCTTTACGCTCGGCAGCACGAGCCAATATTTCATCTACCATCGCTTTGTCGTTGCGATGTTCTTTGGCATATTCCAATGTAGCCATTATCTCACCATCGTGGATAAACTCATCGGCACGAGGTGAATTTACTTGATACTTTATCATATCTTAACCTCCTCATTATAGTTACCTATATCGTAACTGATTTCATAATTTATAGTAGCGAGTCGGTCGCTCAACATCCTGAGACCTTCGGCAGCCTCAGTACCAAAAGCGGCCTTCCCTTCATATATTTCATAGTTGCGCCGCACGTCAGTGGGCGAAAGATTGGGCATGATGACATTAGCACCAGCCGCGATGCCCTCAATTTGCGCCATAGGCGATAGTGTAGCTAACGCCGTTGTTGAAGGTATTAGCGCATTGGGCAATAACAATCGGATAATAGAAATGAGCAACAATGTCGTCTGCACCGAGCCCACCTTGTGATGTCCTAAAGGTGTAGCCGAGTGAGGTATAAAAGGACCTATACCCACCATTTGCGGACGTATTTGTTGCAATAGCATAAGGTCTTGCACCAAGTGTTCAAGTGTCTGCCCGGGAGCACCCACCATCATACCCATACCGGTCTGGAAACCTATGCGTTTGAGCGTTTTGATACATTCAATTCTATTACTCCACGACATATCCGATGGATGTAGCGAAGCATATAGTTGTGGCGAGGCACTTTCGTGTCGCAACAGATAGCGTCGCGCACCGGCCTCATAGAGTGCCTGGTAAGACTCCTCCGAGCGTTCGCCCAGTGAGAGTGTAATGGCACAGTCGGGATAACGAGAGTGAATGGTAGAGATAAGAGGAACCAACCTCTTGTCGGCAAAAGCTCCATCCTCACCGCCTTGCATTACAAAGGTACGAAAGCCCAATTGATAACCCGCTTCACAAGCCGACAGTATCTGCTCGTCGGTGAGTCGATAACGCTCGACAGCACGATTGTCTCGCCTGATACCACAGTATAAGCAGTTGTTGCGGCAATAGTTACTCACCTCAATAAGGCCACGTATATATACACGCCTGCCGAAGTGGCGTTGAGCCACTTCGGCAGCATGTTCTTTTAGTATATGAAACGCACGGTCGTCACATGACTCAAGCAGTGAGCCAAGTTGAGTGGCATCGAGACGATGCTCACATATCAAGCGATCGACCAATGCATCCATTTTTAGATGCTATTATCGTTTTTGCAACTCTTTATTGTAAGTTTGGCGTGCCTTGTCGTAGATCTCGTGGTTAGCAGGACCTGAGATACAACCACCTTCACATGCCATCACCTCAATAAATTGAACGGGAGCTTTGCCTGACTTGCCATAAGCACGCAAGAGAGCAACATTCTTCTTAGTAAGGTTAGCTACCAAAGTAGCAGAGAATGTAAAGTCACCATTGATTTCGTTCAACACAGCTTGAGTTACACCGTTGATTTGAGCGAAACCATGAGCGAACTTGCTTGATGAAACGGGGATATCGAATGCAGCTTGCTCAGCAATGTCAATACCCATACCATCCAATACTGAGTGCAACTCCTCGTATGTCATTACATAGTTCACCAAGTCGTCACGACGAGCCTCTTTGCGCTTAGCAATACAAGGACCTACGAATACGAGCTTAGCATCGGGATATTGCTCACGAGCGATTTGTGCAGTATAGTACATGGGTGAGCGTGTGCTTGAGATATATTTCTTCAAGTCGGGAGCGTGCTTCTCAGCCATTTCGATGTAGGCGGGACAGCAAGAAGTTGTCATGAAGGGAGCACCTTCGTGAAGACGCTCTTTCAACTCGGCACTCTCCAAGCGAGTAGTAACCTCGGCACCTTGAGCCACCTCGATTACATCGGTGAAACCGATAGCCTTGATAGCGCCATATACTTGCTCGGCGGGCAAGTTGTATTGAGCAAGGATAGCGGGAGCAACCATAGCAACCACCTTCTCACCACGACGAATGCTTTGCAAGATATCGAATACTTGTGAGATTTCGAAGATAGCGCCGAAAGGACAGCTATTAAGACACTTACCGCAATAGATACACTTAGACTCGTCGATGTGCTCTACACCATACTCGTCTTTTGTGATAGCGCCTACAGGACAAGCCTCCTCACAAGGAACGGGGATGTAAACAATTGCGTGGTAGGGACAAGCCTCGAAACACTTACCGCAACTGATACAGTCGTTGTGATTGATGCGACCTTGACTTGTATAGGGGTCAAATTCGATAGCATTCTTAGGACATGCATGTGAACAAGCACGAGCTACACAACCACGACACAAGTTGGTAATATCATAGTTGGTGCGAACGCAAGACGAACAAGCCTCGTCGATTACACACATGATATTTTCTTTGATTTTATCGCGCTCCAAAGCTCGGCGTGCATAGTCGCTAAGCGGAGTAAGCTCGTCCTGCTCATCGGTCATATCATAACCCAAGAGAGGAAGTGATTTGTACTTCCACACTGCACGCTCTTTGTGAATACAGCAACGGCCGCGAACTTGTGCATTGCGGGGACTCAACTCGATAGGCAAACGGTCAATCTTATCAACCAATTCACCTGAATTCCATAATTTAATAAGATTTGTCAGCAATTTGTGTCTGACAATCATCACGTTGTTTTTAATAGCCATAACTTAAGATAAGGTTATTCTCTTTCAAAGTGCAAAGATAGTTTTTTATCCGCGCAAAAACGAATAAAAACACGAAAATATTACACCTCATCACGTTTTTAACATAAATGAGCCAGAAGAGGTTCTAAACAACAATCTTTTTCGGCTATCATCTTGCAGATTGAGTGCTAAAAATGTATCTTTGCAGATTATAAACTATAATTCAAGATATGAAACAACCTCAAAAGCATAATTCGCAGCGCCGTCCGGCTAAGGAATACACCTACCACGTAGATAATGACTGCATATTGCTCGATTTTCTTCTTGCTACACTTAAGGATAAATCGCGCACTACAATCAAGTCGTATCTCGCACACCGCCAAGTTGCTATAAACGGCATGCCCACAACCCAATTCAACACTCCACTACACCGTGGCGACCAAATTACAATTAACTTTACCACTGGTTACAAGATGTTCCGCCACCGTCGTCTACGCATTGTCTTTGAAGACGAATACCTTATTGTTGTCGACAAGGGTTATGGACTGCTCTCTATGGCTACCAAAAATGAAAAGACCGAAACAGCCTATCGCATCATCAGCGACTACGTAAAGACCAACGACCCCGAGGGTCACATCTTTATCGTGCACCGTCTCGACCGCGACACATCGGGTATCATGTTATTTGCTAAGCGCCAACGTATTCAAGAGTTGTTGCAACGGAACTGGAACGACGCAGTGATAGAACGCAAATATATGGCTGTAGTTGAAGGCGCTCTCTCGCCCGAAGCAGGTGAGGTAAAATCGTACCTCAGGGAAAACGCCGCCATGCAAGTATACTCTACAAAAAATCCCGAGGAAGGACAACTTGCCATTACTCGTTACAAGACAGTAGCCGGCAATGGTCGCTTCTCGCTCGTAGAGGTACAACTCGAAACCGGCCGTAAAAACCAAATCCGCGTACATATGCACGACTTGGGTCACCCCATTATCGGCGACCGCAAGTATGGATCGAACTGCAACCCCATAGGTCGTGTGGCTCTACATGCCGCTTCGCTCCGATTTAAGCATCCTATCACAGGACAAATGCTCCACTTCGAGTCGAACCTTCCCGAAAAATTTGAATACATCGTTAACGACAAAAAATAAAACAAATCAAAATGATACAACGCATACAATCACTCTACTTGCTTTGTGCCATCATCTTCATGGCCATATTTGCATTCAATCCTTTTATCAACCTCATAACCCCCGCCGGAACATACCAAATGAACTGCATGGGTATCAACCTATCAGCTCCGGCCGAGATTATCACAGAAACAGCAGTTATAGCCTCATCGCAAAATTACATCGCTGCTATCGTAGCTGCCTTGATTGTCGTAATGAGCATTATTGCCATATTCCTCTTCAAGAACCGCATGAAACAAATATTGGTGTGCAAGATTAACATTCTCTTCTACATAACCCTCTATGTTGTAATGGGATTGTTGATATACAACAACTACACCATGTTGGGCGCAACAACATTCAAGACTACAACATACATTATCTTCCCCATCTGCGCGCTTATTACC
>CAJGDT010000088.1 GCA_904502265.1 uncultured Barnesiella sp.
GTTGAGCATTTCGGTAGGCTCTCCCCAGAGAATATTGGCAACGGCATAAGCACGGTTCAGGGTTGGTGACTTTTCATACCGTCCTGTTGTGTATACAATGGCATGATGCACCTTGCTGAGGTTCAGTTCGTCGATATTCCTGTTGAGTTGTGTAATGTAGCGCACTTGTTCATACTGCTTGATGATGTTGCGTCGCATGTCGCTCATGCCCGACACCGATTGTAACAACCTGTAGTCGTGCTTACTTAGGTGTACAGTATTTCTATAAACACGTTCTATCTCCTCGGTATTGTGTATGTCGCATTGGCTCTTGTGTGCCATGTTGAATGTGAGAGTTGCCAGTGCCCGTTGCGAGTCGTTGATGACGATGGTATAATGCTCGTTTTCTATCCAAAATAGGTTGGGTTGAATGGTAAATCGACAGCTGTCGCCACAATGGTGTGCTGCTACGGCTATGTTGTTGTGTGCTATCAAGTTCATCTCCGAGTCGAAGCATTGGGCATTCAGCACGTAGTCGCTGTCGCTTGTTGAGTCAAGTTGCACTTCTACTTGTAACAGAGCTGTAGAGCCGGTAATGTTGTGACCTTGTAATGAGCAGCAGGCTTCTTTCAAGAGAAACTGTTGTGCAGTGCTGTTGGTTATGGTGAAGGGTATTACCACGTAGTGTTTGTTGTAGTTATAGTGAGCCTTCTGGTGTTGTATGCCACCTATAATAGCAATATACTTGCCGGCTTTGGGCAGTGTCTCGCAGTCATCGCCCTTGATAAAGTGGTAGTTTTCATATTCATTGACCAGTGGCTTTTGCATGACAATCTTGTCATCCCCCTCGCGAAAAATTGTCAGCATTACTGTTTCGCACTCCGAGCGTGGTATCTCCTCTACTACTTTACATGTTATTTCGGGGTTGTTTTCGGGAGTGTCGTTTATCCATAATATGCCCTCGTTGTCGTTGTGGTAATATCCGAGGGTTTCATTATAGAATGTGATGTCGAATGATGATATTGTTCCCACGCATTGTGTAGCGCGAGGTACTATATAGTGGTTGTGGTTGTAGGTGATGCGAATGTAGTTCTTGTCAAGAATTTTTATGCGCGAACCGTTGTGTTCTACTTCGCGATATATGTTGTTGGTTGTGTTATTTCTTTTCATAATATGCTTATTTTTAGAGTGAAACAAATGTTGTGTGTTGTGCCTGATAGGCAACACATGAGTTGTGCACAGCTACATGGCAGATGTACAAGTGGTGGTAAATGGTGTAGGGGGGGTGAAAGAATTTTTGTTTAAACTCTTTAATGGCACGAACAGAATTTTCTTGAGCAACGAAATTTTTGTTCCGTTGTTACCCCTCAAGAAAGGGTTAAGAAGTCAAAGACCGACTCGACTATGGGGTATAGCTATCCCGATGGGGTGGCGTCAGACACCCTTTGTCGATTGAATACTTTGAACTTCTGTTTAATTCGTGCCGCATCTTATGAAAAGATTTTTCTTTTATAAAAGCAAATAGTGTGCCATACTTTTGAGGCATGTGATATGGCATTGCTCATAATATGCAAATAAGACAATAACAAGAGCATGTATATCTCTGTGGTTATTGTCTTATTTTTTTGTGACTCCGACAGGATTCAAACCTGTAACCTTCTGATCCGTAGTCAGATGCTCTATTCAGTTGAGCTACGGAGCCTCCTCGTAAATTTTTTCTTTTGTGATCCCGACAGGATTCAAACCTGTAACCTTCTGATCCGTAGTCAGATGCTCTATTCAGTTAAGCTACGGGACCCCTTTGTTTGTGACTCCGACAGGATTCAAACCTGTAACCTTCTGATCCGTAGTCAGATGCTCTATTCAGTTGAGCTACGGAGCCAAACGCGGATGCAAAGGTAAGAATATTTTTTGAAATCAAGCAACTTTTGTGCTCTTTTTTCTCAAATATTTCTTAATTGATTGATATACAGTGTTTGTTGTTAAGTATTTTTATTGGATAAATCGAGGCGCAAAGAGCTGAACACCGAGGGTAACACCAAAAGTCCATTGCGAAGTGGGCGCGTTGCAGTAGTTGGTATATATGCTAAGAGCTGCCCATGGTAGTGAATATACGATAGCCGCTTCGCCAAAGAAATGGATATTTTCAAAGGCCTGACCATAATATGCCTTCTCATCGCTACTCTGGTGTATGGTGTAAATAGGTGCGAAACCGTAAAATTCGGTGCGAAGTTGAAGGTTGTTTATAATCTTCCAGATAGGTAATACACCTACCGCAACAAATTGGTTGGCTCGCAGTGCTGTGTTGAATACATTGAGGCTCGAAGGTGTAGGCTGGAAGGCCGGAGCCTGTATCATTGTAGCTGTATAGTTCTGGCAAAATGAATTGTTATTGTAGGCAAACTCGCCCCTTACGCCTAATACAAAGGGTGAGTTGATAGGTAAGTAGTAGTGTGCCGAAGCACGTACTTGGAAGTAGTTGTGTGCGATGCTTTGTGTCGGTTGGATGGCGTCGACTGGTTTAAATCTCTCTGTGCCGAACATGTAGCTCGCTGTGGCTTGGAAGAAACCACCACTTGTAGGATAGTTGATGTTGTCGAGCCAGTTGGTTTCAATGTGTAACGATGCCATTCCCATGCTATAGGTACTCTCGTCGCGCTTGTTGTCGCTATATTCGCTCAAGTCGGTTTGATAGTAACGATCGACCATATAGCCATAGCCGGTAGAGAACTCCAATTTGGCTCGGTTAGCTATGGGTATGCCCAACGACAACTTGGCATAGTTCTCATTGTCCGATATAAACGTGGGAGTGTTGATGGCGAAGAAAGGCTTGAGATTTTCATTATAGTTTTGCATCTGGCTCACAATGAGCAGGCGCAGATACATAGGATGACTGCGACCGATATCCATGCGACTTGATATCATGCCGGCTTGATAGGTTTGACCTAAGTATAGACCTGCATCGAAGTCAAATGAATTAAGCTTCAGTGTATTGTAGTGAGCGCCAAGGTATATCGAGTTGGCGTTGTGCGATGCAATAAATCCACCCAATCCCACCGAAAAGCCTTCGCGACTCTTGGCTATGAGGTGTAGGTCATAGAGTCCGGTCTCGCGATTAAAGCGCGCTTGCGGGCGAAGGTCGGCAAGTTTCTGTGTTGATATGTTGCGTAGGAAACCCTGATACACTTCCTCTATGTTCATGATGCTATCGCTCGAATAGAATTGGCGGGCGATATACTCTTTCTCGCTATTTTTTACACCCTCGATGGTGATATTTTTACTAAATCGCATAGCGGGGGTGCGACTCTTGAAGGCTTGACGTTGTATGTAACGGTTTTGAGCCGATGTGCGGCGTGTTATGCGATGCTCTATCGAGTCTATCATGGCAAGTCCCTCTTCATATCCCTTCTCATATATTGCTTGTGCCTTAGCAAAGTCGAACATGGTGAAGTCCTGCGTTGGACAGGTTACAACAATACCTTTTTCGGGGGCGATGGTATAGTCGTTCTTCTGCATGATGAAGGTAAGCAGTTGTGATATGATGTCTTGCTCTTCGAGTGGTATCTCGGTTGTATCGCCTGATGCGAGTATACTGCCTATCATGAAGTCGGGGTGAAACTCCTCCTCCATAGGTTTTACCGGGAAGTTATCGTATATACCTCCGTCATACATCACATTACCATTGATAGTGATGGGCTTAAAGGCTACCGGTATGCTCATCGAAGCCCTTACGGCATCGCCTAAACTACCCGATGCAAAGATCTCCTTGCGCTTGGTGTTGACATTGGCGGCAATGGCACGATAGGGCACAAAGAGTCGGTCGAAGTCGCCTCCGCATTGCGCGGTATAAGAGTCGAATAACTCCATGAAGGCAAAGTTCATGGCCAAGGGCGAGATGACACTCTCGGGTATGATGCGGTTGAGTATCTTAGAGGGGTTTTGTGTGGTGTCCGACTTGACTTGTCCGAGGTTGAATGTTACAATCTCGGGAGTCTTTTCGGGTAGCAGGAAGTAGTACAACTCCTCCTTGGGAATCACACCAAAAGCCCAGTCGAGAAACTCTTGCGAAGTGAATATCTCCATCATCTCGTCGGGGGTATAACCCATGGCATATAGTGCGCCCACAATCGATCCCATTGAGGTGCCGGTAATGTAATCGATAGGGATGTTGTGCTCCTCGAGGGCCTTTATAAGACCCACGTGAGCGATACCCTTGGCGCCACCACCACTCAGCACCAGACCTACGGTCTGTGCTTGTGCGACAATAGTTATCAGTGCTATGCACAGTATGGAGAGTAATCGTTTCATCATCTTGGTTTATGTGCCCTTGGGTGGGCGTGTTCCTTTATGGGTACTTATTGCAAGAACGGATTGCTTCTTATCTCCTCTGCAATGGTAGTCTCGGGACCATGACCGGGGTAGGCTACGGTATCGCCAGGAAGGGTGAAGAGTTGCGCTCTGATAGAAGATAGCAATTCGTTGAAGTCACCGCCGGGTAGGTCTGTGCGGCCTATACTGCCTTCAAACAGGGCATCGCCACAGAATACACATCCCGATTGGGGCAGGTAGTAGGCAAGGCTACCCTTTGAGTGTCCGGGTACTTGTCGCACCTCGATAGGTTCAGTACCAAGGTATAGCGTGTCGCCGGCCTTCAGATAGTTGCCTATGGCTATGGGCGCATCGGGTAGGGGTGTGCCATACATGTCGGCTTGCATCGACATCATTTCGAGCAAGAATTCATCATCTTGCGAGGCCGATACGGGCACGTTGTAGGTGCGTGACACAAAGGGCGCACCGAAGTAGTGGTCGAGGTGGATGTGGGTAAGAAGCAGGTACTTTACCTTCAAGTTGTTCTTCGAGATAAAATTCTCCAACACCTGACGTTCGCGGCTGTAGTAGCAGCCCGGGTCTATAATGGCACATTCGAGGCTCTCATCGTCCCATATTACAAAGGTCGATTCTTGGAAAGCACTGAACGAAAATCGTGATATCTTCATCGGTCTATGCGATTAAATGATTTTATATCTGTACATATAACACTTTCTTTGTCTCGAAAAACTCCTCCTCAAAGAAATCTTTAAGGTCGAAATCCAAGAGACGCTTGCGCAAAGGTGCTATCTCGGCCTCCAAGTCGCCACCTTTGAGGCACAACAAGCCGTTGGCCATGGCGTTGCGTTGTGTGGATGAGATATTCTTGCGCACCAATTTTACCAAGTCGGGTAGGGGCATCACGGCGCGACTGATGGCGAAGTCGAACTTCTGTTTCTCCTCCTCAATACCGGCATGACGGAATGTTACGTTGTCGAGGCCTATGGCTTGGGCTATCTCGGTAGCTACGCGCACCTTCTTGCCTATGCGGTCTATGAGGTGGAAGTGGCAGTTGGGGAACATAATAGCCAAGGGTATACCCGGAAATCCACCACCTGTGCCCACGTCTACCAGCGTAGTGCCGTCGGTAAATCGCAACGCCTTGGCAATACCCAACGAGTGCAAGATGTGGTGCTCGTAGAGGTTGTCGATGTCCTTGCGCGATATAACGTTAATCTTGGCATTCCACTCGGGGTACAGAGTGCCCAATGCGGCATATTGTTCCTTTTGTCGCTCACTGAGCGCCGGAAAGTATTTCTCAATTATTTCTATCATGTTATACTATAGTTTTATCCTAAATTTGCTCAAAGATAATACGAAAACTGCGATAATAGGAAAAAATTTACTAACTTTATCATCGCAAACTATAAATGTTGTGAGTATGGAAGTTATAATATATGTATCGATAGCCCTTGTTGTGGGTGTGGTGGTTACGTTTTTGTTGATGCGATTGAGCTTTGCAAAGCACAGTGCCGAGCAGGTGCGCACTGCCACGCGCATGGATGCCGACATGCAGATGCTTCAGCGAGAGTTGCAACGATACAAAGATGAACTTGCTAAGGCTAATGCTTCGTTATCGGCTCTTGATGCCGAAAACAATACCATGCGTGGTGATGTGACTCGCCTTGTTGCCGAGAAACGAGCCGTCGAGCAACGTCATACCGAGCAGGGCGAACTCTTGGAGCAGGCTACACAGCGTTGCAAAGAACTGCTGGCTGAGGTTACCGCTTGCAAGGAGCAATATGCCCGTATAGAGGCCGAGTATAAGGCCCTGCAAGAGAAACTCGATAACCAGAAAAACGAAATGGCCGAGTTGCACAAGCTCACGCTATCGCAATTCAAGAACATGGCTTCGGACATCATGGACGAGAAGAGCCGTGCCTTCAAGGAGATGAGTGGCGAGAGCCTCAAGACCATCTTGGAGCCCCTCAATCGCGATATAGAGGGATTCAAAAAGCAAGTAACCCAATGCTACGAAACGGAAAACAAAGAGCGCACTTCGCTGCAAGAGCAGATACGCCAACTGGCTCACCAAAACGAGCAGATGCGTCGCGAGGCCGACAAGCTGTCGAGTGCCTTGCGTGGTGGCACAAAGGTGCAGGGCGACTGGGGCGAAATGATATTGCACAACATTCTGCAACAGTCGGGCTTGCGCGAGGGTGAGGACTACGAGTTGCAAAAGAGTGTCGATGCCGCAGGCGACAACAAGCGCCCCGATGCCGTGTTGCACTTCCCCAATCACAACGACCTGATTATCGACTCGAAGGTGTCGTTTACGGCCTACGATAGCTACATGCACGCAGCTACCGACGAGGAGCGACGCACGTTTGCCAAGCAACACTTGGACTCGGTGTACAACCATGTGCGTCAACTGGCCGATCGCGACTACGCCTCGCGCAATAAATTGTCATACGACTTTGTCATCATGTTCATCCCCATCGAGTCGATGTTCCTCCTGGCACTCGACGAGGCACGCACACAAGGTCGCAACCTGTGGAACGAGGCCTACGA
>CAJGDT010000089.1 GCA_904502265.1 uncultured Barnesiella sp.
AGACAACTTGCCGTCGATGTATGTGCCGGCATCACCGGTGCGGAACCATCCGTCTTCGGTAAATACCTTGGCAGTCTCCTCGGGCTTCTTGTAGTAACCTTGCATTACAGTACCACTCTTAACAAGTATCTCGTTGTTGTTTTCGGTGTCGATGCGTACCTCAATCTCGGGCATTACTGTACCCACAGTACCTATCTTGTAGTCGTTAGAGAGGAAGCAAGATACAGTAGCTGTAGTCTCAGACAATCCGTAGCCATAAGTAATGGGCATACCGCATGAGAGCAAGAACTCGTTGATGGCATCACCAAGGGGTGCACCGGCTACAGGGAAGAGTACGCCGTTGTTTACACCTACAGTGTGACGTATTTTCGAGAGGATAACCTTGTCGAACAACTTGTATTGCAAGTTGAGCATGAAGGGGATATCGCGACCTTGGCTCTTGTAGTCGATGTAATATTTGCGACCGGTTTTCAGTGCCATTTGTATCATCTTGGCCTTTACGCCACTTTGCTTGGCAATAAAGTCTTGTATACCGGCATATACTTTCTCCCAGAAACGGGGCACGTTGCACAACAACGAGGGGCGTACCTCTTTAACGGTTGCTGCAATGGTCTTGGGGTCGCGGTTGATAACCACGCGAATACCCATGTAGAGGCAGAAGTAGCTCCAAGCACGCTCAAAGATGTGTGTCATGGGCAAGAAGCTGAGCGATACATCTTCGTCGCTAATCATCGTGAGGCGTTGCTTGTGAATGCGCATGATGATGTCGTAGTTGGTGTGCGAGAGCATCACGCCTTTGGGTTCGCCTGTAGTACCCGATGTGTATATGAGGGTAGCAAGGTCCTCGGGGCGAGCCGAACGAGTGCGACGTTCAACCTCGGCTTTTACCTCATCCGATGCCTTTTCGCCCAAAGCCATGAATTCATCCATGTAGATGCTTTGGTCGTCATCCTCGGCGCGTACTACTTGACGGTCGAAGATGATAACACGCTCAACAAGCGGACAGTTGGCGCGAGCCTCCATCCACACATCATATTGGGGTTGCTCACCCACAAAGAGGAAGCGAGCCTCTGTCTCGTTGATGATGTAGGTAATCTGGTCGGCCGAGCTGGTGGCATATAGCGGGGCTATTACTGCGCGGTTTTGGAACGCGCCGTGGTCTACTACAAGACCGTGAATGGTATTTTGGGTAAAAGTAGTGATATTCTCCTTTTCCTTAATACCCAATTGTGCCAATGCGCGTGCAGCAGTGTCAACGAGCGACTTAAATTGGTTCCATGATGTTGATATCCACTCGTTTGTAACGTAGTCTTTGTGACGGATTGCTTCGCGCTCTCCGTATTTTTCAGCCTGACGTGCAGGCATAGAGGTCATTTCATTGATCATATAATCTCAATTTGTTCGGCGCAAAGGTAGAGATAATGCCTCGTAAAAGTTGTTTATTGCAAGTATTAAATCGCAAAATGTATGCAAAAATTGCACAATTGCACATTGAATGTGCATGTGTGCAATTTTTGAGGATGTAGTGTAGGTAAAAGCTTTGTGTATAAAAGCAATGGGGCTACGACTGTTATTCGTAGCCCCATGCAATAGGTTATGTAAAGTTGATTATTTTTCGCGGCTGATGGTGTAGTCAAGCAATGTTATAAGTGCGTCCTGTGCTTGGCTGTGGGGTAATGTGCCGAATATTGCAACTGCTTCGTTGCGCATTTGTTGCATGCGTTCTTGTGCATACTCTATACCACCATGTGTTTTGGCGTAGTTGATGAGGGTCTCGATGGCTTCGCTATCGAGGTTGTCGTTGTCGAGGAGGGCGCGCATGCGGCTGTTCTCTTCGTCGTTGTTGTGTGTGATGGCATAGAGTAGCGGAAGGGTTATTTTGCCCTCGCGCAAGTCGTTGCCTGTAGGCTTGCCTATGACGTTGTTGTCGTAGTAGTCAAAGATGTCGTCCTTGATTTGGAAACAAAGACCGAGGAGTTCACCGAAGTTCTCTAACTTAATGCGAGTCTCTTCATCGGCATTGACCGATATAGCACCTACGTGCATGCAAGTGCGGAAAAGTGATGCTGTCTTGCGACGTATTACCTCGAAGTAGGCCTCCTCCGAGAGGCGGTGTTGTCGGGCATTGTCTATTTGGTTGATTTCACCATGTGCCAACTCTTGACCCAATCGACCCATGGCAGCAATTATCTGCATGTTGTTGGTCTCCACACCACATTGCAAGGCGCATGACACAAAGTGGTCGCCCATGAGAACGGCCAGTCGGTTATCTTCAAGAGCATTGATGGTGGGAAGTCCTCGGCGATACAACGAGGTGTCTATCACATCGTCGTGAATGAGGCTGGCATTGTGCATCAGTTCTATCGCAGCAGCCGATAGGATGGTGGAGGGGGTGATTTTACCCATCATACGAGCGCACAGCAAGATAAGAATAGGACGTATCTGCTTGCCTTTGGTGAGCAGATAGCGGTCGACAATCTTGTTTATCAATTGGTTGTTGGTGTGAAGTTTCTCGACCAATATGCGGTTGAGTTCAACCAATTCGTCGTTTATCGGTGCTTGTATGTTAGATAATACATCCATTGTTTTCCAGAAAATCGCTACAAAAGTACAAATAAAACTTGTCCGAAACAATACTTGTTTGTGCATAAGTGCAAAAAGTTGATGTCTCTTTGATTTGTTTCTTTGCTCGTCATTGAGTATCTTTGCTCATTAAGACAGCTTTGCTGTACTATTTGCAGAGCTAAAAACATCGATAACCATGAACGAAGAACAAACTAAAGTTTCGCAAAGGCTCTTTTTGATAGATGCCTATGCCTTGATATATAGGTCGTACTATGCATTTATAAAGAATCCGCGTATCAACTCACGTGGCGAAAACACATCGGCTATACTGGGTTTTGTCAATACGCTCGAGGATGTGCTCCGACGCGAAAATCCCACACATATAGCAGTGGGATTTGACCCTCATGGTCCTACGTTTCGCCATGAGGCGTACGAGCAATACAAAGCGCAGCGAGAGGAGACTCCCGAGGCGATACGATTTGCCGTACCTATCATCAAGGAGATTATCAAGGCATATCGAATGCCTATCATCGAAGTGCCCGGGTATGAGGCCGACGATGTGATAGGTTCGTTGGCTATAAAGGCCGAGGAGGCCGGCTTTGATACCTACATGATGACACCCGACAAGGACTATGGTCAGCTGGTTACCGACCATATCTTTATGTACCGCCCGCGATTTGGTGGCGACTACGATGTGTTGGGTGTGCCCGAGGTGTGTGCCAAGTATGATATAGCGTCGCCCAAGCAGGTAATAGATATATTGGGTCTTATGGGCGATAGCTCCGACAACATACCCGGCTGTCCCGGTGTAGGTGAGAAGACTGCTGTGAAGTTGATACAAGAGTTTGGCTCTATCGACAACTTGCTTGCCAATACCGATAAATTGAAAGGTGCACTGCAACGGAAGGTGCAAGAAAACCGTGAGATGATAGAGTTCTCGCGTTTCTTGGCAACGATTAAGACCGATGTTGAGGTGGAGTTTGACGAGGAGTCATTGCGTCGTAAACCTATTGATGAGGAGTCATTGCGTCGCATCTTTAACGAAATGGAGTTTCGCACGCTTGCCGACCGTATTTTGGGTAAAAGTGCCCCGACTCCTGCACCGCAATCGACCCCACAGCAAGCCTCATTGTTCGATGCGTTTGATGCAGCCGAGCAAGCTACTCCCGAAGAAGAAATACTTAAAAGTGCCGCAGATGTACCTCACACCTATCACTTGGTCGACACTGAAGATGCCATGTGGGACTTGGCGGCTCTGTTGGGCAATGCCTCTCAATTTGCTTTCGATACCGAAACGACAGGCTTGGATGCTATGCAGAGCGAGTTGGTAGGTATGTCGTTTGCCATGCAAGCGCACGAGGCCTACTATGTGCCCGTTCCGGCCGATCGTGTAGCTGCCGAGTTGGTGGTGGAAATATTCCGTTCGGCATTGGAAAATGAGAACATTATGAAAATTGGTCAGAACATCAAGTACGACTATATGGTAATGCGCAACTATGGTATTACCATACAGGGCAAGATGTTCGACACCATGATAGCACACTATTTGTTGCAACCCGAGCAACGTCACAATATGGATTATTTGGCCGAGGTCTATATGCACTATCGCACTATCTCTATCGAGAGCCTGATAGGTGCCAAGGGTAAGGGCCAATTATCAATGCGACAAGCCCCGGTTAATGAGGTGTGCGAGTATGCTGCCGAAGATGCCGATGTAACATGGCAACTCTACGAAATATTGCGTGAGGAGCTACAAAAGGAGCAGATGACACAACTCTTTGAGGAGATAGAAATGCCCCTCGTGCGTGTGCTTGCTGAGATGGAAATGGCGGGTGTGCGTGTTGATGTTGAGGCGTTGCGAGCTTCGGCACAGTCGCTCGAGGAGCGCATTGTGGCTCTCGAAGCCGAAATACATGAATTGGCCGGTATGACATTCAATATAGCCTCGCCAAGGCAAGTGGGCGAGGTACTCTTTGAACACCTCAAGATAGATGCCAAGGCACGCAAGACCAAGAGTGGACAATACTCGACCACCGAAGAGGTGTTGGAGCGATTGCGCCCCAATCATCCTATTGTGGGCAAGATACTCGACATGCGTGGCTTGCGCAAGTTATTGAGTACCTATGTCAATGCCTTGCCCGAGCTTATCAATGCAAAGACCGGCAAGATACACACCTCGTTCAATCAGACGGTTACGGCTACGGGTCGTCTCAGTTCGAGCAATCCCAACTTACAGAACATTCCTATCCGCGATGCCGATGGTCGTGAGATACGTCGTGCCTTTGTGGCATCGCCTGGATGCCGTTTCTTCTCGGCCGACTATTCACAGATAGAACTACGCATCATGGCCCACATGAGTGGCGATACTGCGATGATAGAGGCCTTCAATTCCGGTGCCGATGTACATACAGCCACGGCTGCCAAGATATTCAAAGTGCCCTTTGAGGAGGTAACAAGCGATATGCGTCGCAAGGCGAAAACTGCCAATTTCGGTATTATTTATGGTATATCAACCTTTGGTCTTGCCGAGCGATTGAGTGTGTCGCGCGCCGAAGCAAAGACTCTTATAGATGGTTATTTCGAAACCTATCCTCGCATCAAGGAATATATGGCACAATGTGTCGAGGAGGCTCGCAAGTGTGGTTATGTAACTACGATATGTGGTCGTCGTCGTATGTTGCCCGACATCAATTCGCACAATGCAACCGTGCGAGGATATGCCGAGCGAAATGCTATCAATGCACCCATACAAGGCAGTGCCGCCGATATTATCAAAATTGCCATGATAAGGATATACGAACGCATGCAACGCGAAGGCTTGCAAGCTCGCATGATTTTGCAGGTACACGATGAGTTGAACTTTGATGTACCGATGGGCGAAGTAGAACAACTTGCTCGCCTTGTAACTGAGGAGATGCAACGAGCTTACAGCATGTGTGTGCCTTTGATAGCCGATAGTGGTGTGGCCGATAATTGGCTTGAAGCTCATTAATAACCCATAAGTGAGTAATATGGAGCTGGTAGAACTCAAATCAATCATTAATACCCCTGCGCGCAAAAAGGCATTGGCAGGAGTGCTATCGGATCGAAAGATAAAGCGTATAGCATTCACCGGACTTGAAGGTTCGGCCATCGCTTTTGCCTTATGCAACTTGCTTGATACCAATCGACATGCCATTATAGTGGCTACTGATAGCGATGAGGCAGGGTATTTGTATCATGACCTTGTGCAACTTGAGGGCGAGCAGCGTGTGGCATTCTTTCCATCGGGTTATAAGCGCAATATCAAGTATGGTCAGGTAGACGCTCCGGCCGGTATCATGCGTACCGATGTCCTCAATCGTCTTAAACTCAAAGATCCACTCTTGGTAGTTACCTACCCCGAGGCTATAGCCGAGAAGGTCGTGCAAGAGAAAGTGTTGGAACAAAACACCCTGCATATCACTACTCGCGAGCCTGTAGATATAACCTTTGTAGCGCAAGTGTTGCGCGAGTATGGATTTGCTCGTGTTGATTATGTGTATGAGCCGGGTCAGTATGCTGTGCGGGGTAGTATTCTCGACGTATTTTCATATTCAAATGAATATCCGTATCGCATAGATTTTTTTGGTGACGATGTGGAGAGTATCCGTTCGTTTGATGTCGACAGCCAGCTATCGCGCGAGAAGCACGATGAGGTCTATATTATTCCAAATGTGTGCAACAAAGTAGAGAATGGAGTCTCTTTACTGGAGTTTATCGATGCAACGACACTCTTTGCCTTTGGCAACTTGACTCATACCATAGATCGCATCATAGAATTGTCGAAAGAGACTCTTGCCGTGCAAGCATATGTCACCGAAGAGGTGGATGTAAATGCGATGCAGAAGATTGTAGATGCCGATGTCTTTACTCGTAGTTTGGTGTCATTTCGTCGCATAGAGTATGGCAAGCGTACTATCGAAACACC
>CAJGDT010000090.1 GCA_904502265.1 uncultured Barnesiella sp.
AATAACTCCTATCTTTGCACCGCATTTAAGGAAAACCTCATTATGGTAATGGCGGGATAGCTCAGTTGGTTAGAGCGTCGGATTCATAACCCGGAGGTCACGAGTTCAATTCTCGTTCCCGCTACAAAGCAAGTGATTTAATCACTTGCTTTTTTTTATATCCTAAAGCAGCAGTAAATCAAAATGTTTGCGTACCTTTGTTACACAAACAAAGGCTTATGAAACGTACAATCACAATACTTTTACTCATACTCTTTACATGGTGTGCCATAGCACAAGACAACTCGGTGCATATCAAATATGGCCCTTATCTACAAAACATTGATACCGACTGCGCTACTATCACATGGGTAACCGACACACCCTCGGTGGGTTGGATAGAATTGGCCAACGATGGTAACGATAGTTTCTACAACTATGAGCGGAAACGCTACTACGATACTACTGCGGGCATAAAAAATATTTCAACGACGCATAGTGTCACCATCAAAGGACTGTCGCCCAATACCTCCTATCGCTATCGCACCTATGCTCAGGCAGTCATTTCGCACGAAGGCAACAGAGTCATTTATGGCGACTATGCTGCCACTAATGTATACTCACAAGAACCGCTTCGATTTACAACCCTAAATTACGACAAGGAGCAAGTATCGTGCGCCATCATCAACGACATACATGGCGATAATGAAAGAATGCGTAACTTGGTAACGCAATGCGACCTCATGACTACCGACCTCTTCATATTCAACGGCGACATGGCTTCGATGTTCAATAGCGAAGAGCAGATCTTTAACGATTTTGTAAATACCGCTGTGGCGATGTTTGCAAGCGAAATACCATTCTATTATACCCGTGGCAATCATGAAACCCGAGGCACCTGCGCGCACCGTTTCCACGACTATTTCTCGGTCGGCAAGCCAAACATCTATTATACGTTCCGCCAAGGGCCTGTGTTTTTTGTCATACTAGATAGTGGCGAGGATAAAGCCGACAACGACATCGAATATTACGGTTTGGTAGACTACGACAACTATCGCACAAAGCAAGCCGAATGGCTCAACGAGGTAATCAACAGTGAAGCCTATCGCAACGCTCCTTTTAAGGTTGTTGTATCGCATATACCGCCTATAGGCGATTGGCATGGCAATAACGAAGTAAAAAATAAGTTTGCCAAAGTGCTAAAACAAGCAGCCCCTGACATTATGCTGTGTGCACACGAACATGAGTTGATATATAAAGAAAGTAATAGTGACATGAACTTCCCGATTCTCATCAATGCACACAACACCATCGTAAAAATCGTTGCCACTCATAACCATATGGAGATAAACGTCGTAAACGAGAATGGCAAAACGATAATGCAACACAACTATAAAAAATAACCCATTTCAAACAGATATAAATATGAAACTCTCTTTGCTCAAGAACACTTTTATCGCACTACTCGTCGTTTTTATTTACAACTCTTGTACCGATAAAATAACCGATACTCCTAAATTGTTGGTATCAACCACACATTCGCTTGAATTTGCTGCCAACAACAACCAAGAGGCCGTAATTGAGGTAGAAACTACCTGCGATAGTTGGGACTACTCAGCGCCCGAATGGGTCATTACCAATAAAGCCGAAAATTCGCTTATCGTAAACGTGACCGACAACAAGGGTGAGGCACGCACCGATAGTATCATCTTCACAGCCAAGGGTGTCACTCCCGTAGCTCTATGCATCACTCAGTCGGCTCATATTGACAGTATTATCCCCTCTCTGTCTGTATCTACCACCCACTCGTTGCAGTTTGCCCCCAGCAACAACGAAGAAGCCGTGATAGATGTAGATACAAACTGTGATAACTGGGAGTATACAGCCCCCGAATGGGTCATTGCCAATAAAACCGAAAATACGCTTATCGTAAACGTAACCGATAACGAAGGCGAGGCTCGCACCGATAGTATCATCTTCACAGCCAATGGAGTTGCTCCCGTTGCTCTATGCATCACTCAGTCGGCACACATTTCCGAAGCAAAACTCAACAACCTTACCAACAAAGATCTGCACGATATTACCAGCGACACATGGAGTGGCGAAGTAAACATAACACTATCATCACCAGCCAGCAATGATGTCGTTGTAGCACTCTCAATAAACGATCAACACAAACATATTGACATTACAGGCGAAGTGTGTCCGGTGGTACCCGTAGACGCCATAACTTTTTCACAACAAGAGGTTGTTATACCTCAAGGCAACTCACAATCGGACAATATAGCTATCATGGTAGATGCCACACAACTTACACCCGGCACTACCTATGCTGTACCTGTATACGCCACAATCCAATCGGGCAATGCAACTATTGCCGAAGAATCAAGCAAAGTAATATTCCTCATCAAGCGCAAAGCCGAGCGCAGTATAAAACAAGTTGTATATCTCGAGGTAAACGACTGCAACCCTCTGAACATACTGGAATATAACCTCACCGATGGTACACCCTTCTTCGATGCAGTAATACTCTTTGCTGCTAACATCAACTACGATAGTGACAACGATGTAGTGTATCTACACAACAATCCCAATGTACAAGCATTACTCGACAACAGCGACACATTCTTGCAACCATTGCGTGAGCGTGGCATCAAGGTATATTTGGGCTTGCTCGGCAACCACGATGCAGCAGGATTGGCTCAACTATCGGACTGGGGTGCCGAGCAATGGGCACAAAGCGTTGCTGAGACATGCCGTCAATACAAACTTGATGGAGTAAACCTTGATGATGAATATTCAAAGAGTCCTATCGTTGATAACCATTGGTTTACACAACGTAGTGCCAAGGCTGGAGCACGATTGGCATACGAACTGAAAAAGGCTTTGAGCGAAAAGTGTGATTGGCCCACCGAAGTATCAATATATGAATACGGAGCACTCTACGAATTGCCCGAAGTAACCATTGATGGCACAACCCACACACAAAGTGAATTTATAGACTTCATCGTGGCCGACTATGGTGGCCGATCTACCCCTTATGGTGACCTCACATATGCACAATGCAGCGGTGCTTCGATACAATTGGCACAAGGTCGCACTCTTACCGACCGCTCGGCACGAACCATCGCATCGCAAGGTTACGGATGGTGCATGTGGTTTGCCTTCGACCCCTCGGGAACAGGTGGTGCTAAAAACAACCGAGAACACTCAATGGAGCAATTTAACGTAGCGGCACAAGTATTTTACAAATCATTTATGGCCCAACCCACCTACGTCTACAACAAGATAGGCGAAGGCAACTACGACGCTACCCCTCACCCCATACAATAATCACTCTCTTGCCTTACTGCGACTCACCACCATCACGCCGGCAAAAACAGCTATGGCTGCCAACACCTTTTGCCAGCCAAGGGTGTCCATACCCAAATAGATGCTGATACCGGTGGCTATAATAGGCTGTACATAGGAATACATACTCACCAATGTAGGACGTATACGTTTCTGACCTACAGGTATAAGGAAGTATGTTATAAATGTTGAACAAAGTATCAGAAATGCCAACTCTGCAATGATATTGCTCGGTAGTGCCACATAGTCAAGCGTAAGCAACTCTTTGGCCGACAAAGGCAATGACATGACTGTCGAGTAGAGGAATATCCACTTCATAAAGGTTACTACCGAATAACGACCTATAAGAGGCTTGAAGATACCCAGATAAAGAGAGAAACAGATACAATTGAGTATCATAAGCAACAAACCTATGGTAGTTGTTTGTGTAGCACCTCCTGCCGACACACTATTGAGCAACAAGAAGATAACGCCGGCAAAACTCAATATAACACCTCCTGCCTTCTGCCAGGTTATTGGCTCACGCAGTACTATTGCAGCTATAATCATGGTGTAAATAGGCGACATAGCACTTGTTATAGAGCAGTCGAGCGGTGTAATAGAGGGAATAGCCATAAGAAATGTAAGCTGCGTGAGCAGAAATCCCAACACTGAGGCAAGCAATATCTGTGGATGGTCGCGCCATTCGACCTTCTCCTGAGGCATAAAAAACGAAATAAGCCAAAAGAGCAATCCTGCACCTACCGAACGCATGGTAAACAATGCTATGGGCGATATAAGCTGACTGCTTGTCAAGTCCTTACATACGATAATATTTACTCCGAATATAGCATACGCTACAAAACATGCCAAATGACCGACTGCATTATTTACCTTCATCCTACACTATTATTAAATTGTATCTTCCGGCATATCGCCATGCTGCACTATAAATGCCGCCACAACACCGGGTATCCACCCCAATATAGTCAGTATCGACACGAGTAAAATGTTCCTTACACCATAGCCTACCACCGACAATGGCGGACATAGTATTGTGAATAATATCCATTTAAGTTGTGACATAGCCGATTGAATTTTCCTCGCAAATATAGTGCAAAATGGCGAATAATATGATTCTCTACAACTCAAATACGCCGGCTATAAAATAAATATGACAAATATCAACTTCATACAACCACACTTCACAATTTATCTGTACATTTGCTATCAACACAACTTAATCATTACCGCAATGGATAAGAACAATATTGCAACTAACCAATCTAAATACACTCCAGGCGAAGAGATTGCCAACTGTACCACCCACATTATAGGAGGCATACTTAGTATTATCGTATGCTGCATCTTCCTCTGCCAAGGTTACAAAAGCAGCTCAACACTTGCTATTGTGAGCTTATGGCTATACTTATTCGGCCTTATCTTTTCATACGCTACTTCATCGATATACCACGCCTATCCTGCACATCGCACCAAGGGTAAGTCACTTGTACGGAAACTTGACCACACAGCAATCTATTGGCATATTGCAGGATGTTACTCGCCCGTGACACTCATTGCACTTCTACAGGGAGGTGCAACCGTGTGGGGATGGACTATATTTGCCTTTGTGTGGCTGTGCGCCTTTGTAGGCACAGGACTCAGTTTCAGGAAGATGAGTGCACACAGCTATTTCGAAACGGCCTGCTATGTTCTCATGGGACTTACGATACTTGTTGCATTCAAGCCCTTCTACGACTGCGTGGGCTGGAGTGTTGTAGGCTGGGTTATTGCCGAAGGTATATGCTACATAACCGGAGCTGTACTCTACAGCATACACAAAGTGCGCTACATGCACACCGTATTTCACATTTTCATTATGCTCGGCGATATCTTCCACATGGTAGCCGTGTGGAAAATTTTAGAACTATTTCTATAACCGTTACTCTATTTACGTTTTTTATCCTTAAAAGGCCCAAAACAAAACCAATATTCCGCATATTGCAATATTTTTTGCTCATAATTCTTGTATTTTCGAAAAACATCAATACTTTTGCAAAAAACTTATTGCAATGAAAATCAAACAAACATTAAAATCGATATGGAACTTCTATGTTGAAGGTTTCCGAAACATGACCTGGGGACGCCCGCTATGGGGACTTATCTTCCTCAAAATCATCATCTTGTTTTTTGTACTACGATTATTCTTCTTTCAACCCACCCTTAGTGGCAAGAGTGAGTCGGAGAAGATTGACCACGTAAGTACCGAACTCACTCGACAAGCAATAGAATAATAACAATATAATTTTTTCTGATATCATGATGGAAACGGCATTAGTTGATTGGTCAAGGGCGCAATTTGCTTTGACTGCCGGTTATCACTGGATTTTTGTTCCACTCACACTGGGACTCGCTGTGATAATGGCTACAATGGAAACAATCTATGTAATTAAGAAAGACGAGTTCTGGAAACAGACCGCCAAGTTTTGGATGAAGCTCTTCGGCATCAACTTTGCCGTGGGTATTGCTACAGGTATCATCCTCGAGTTTGAGTTTGGTACAAACTGGAGCAACTACTCATGGTTCGTGGGCGACATCTTCGGTGCACCGCTTGCTATCGAGGGTATCTTTGCATTCTTCATGGAAGCCACTTTCTTTGCCGTGATGTTCTTCGGCTGGGATAAAGTAAGCAAAAAGGCACACTTAGCAGCCACATGGCTTACTGGTATAGGCGCAGCCATATCGGCCGTGTGGATTTTGGTAGCCAACTCATGGATGCAACACCCCGTGGGCATGGAGTTTAATCCTGATACCGTACGTCACGAGATGGTTGACTTCTGGGCTTTGGTGCTCAATCCCGTAGCCATATCTAAGTTTTTCCACTCGGTATTCAGTGGTTGGATGACCGGCTCTATCTTTGTTATAGGTATCAGTTGCTGGTATTTGCTCAAGAAGCGCGAAACACGATTTGCCCTCGCCAGCATACGTGTAGCAGCCCTGGTAGGTATTATAGGCACTATGGCAGTAATGTTTAGTGGTGACAAAT
>CAJGDT010000091.1 GCA_904502265.1 uncultured Barnesiella sp.
ACCCACAAAAATCGTTGAGGAAGACACCACAGAGTATATAGGGGAGCTGGAAAGCTACTATGGCGCAGCATGGGAGCAAATAAACCAACTCAATCTTGCCCCTTTGCATCAAGAGGGTTATTGTGGACAAGGCATGACTGTAGCTGTGCTTGATGCCGGCTTTTACTGTGTCAATCAGAACTACGGCATTGACATGTCGCAAATCATAGGTACACACGACTTCACTCGCAAGTCTTTTTCGTATATCAATGGTGTCGACCACGGCTCTATGGTACTGATATGTATGGCAACGAATGTTCCCAATACGTATATAGGAACAGCACCCAAAGCCAACTATTGGCTCATGATAACCGAGGACAACAATCGTGAATTTCCTATAGAAGAAGACTACTGGGTAGCCGGTGCCGAAATGGCCGATAGTGTAGGAGCCGATATCATTACATCATCATTGGGCTATAACCGTTACGATGACCCTGACATGAGTTATACTCATGATGAATTAGACGGCCAAACAGCTTTCTGCTCTCGAGGTGCTACCATTGCAGCGAGCAAAGGCATGTTGGTTGTAACAGCTGCCGGCAATGAGTATGGAAATGACTGGAAAAAAATTGTCGTACCGGGCGATGCAAATGGTGTAGTCACCGTGGGCGGTATTGATAAAGAAGGTATACATAGTGAGTTTAGCAGTGTAGGCTACACCGCCGACAATCGCGTAAAGCCCGATGTGGTAGCAAGAGCTACGAATACCAAGGTACTACACACCGATGGCATGATAGCTTCTGTTTCGGGTACATCATTTGCTACACCACTCATGACCGGAGCATTAGCATGTCTGTGGCAAGCACACCCCGAATGGAGTGTAGCTGAACTTATTGACCGCGTACAAAAAAGTGCTTCTCAATACAACACCCCTGACGAATTCTTAGGCTATGGACTTCCCAATATATATGCAATACACTGCGAAGCCAGCAGCATAAATCATACAGCTACTGAGAGTCACGACTTATACATAGCCGACAACAAGCTGTATATGCCCAATGCCTCACACGCCACAACCCTCACAATATACGACACATGTGGCCGAGCTATATGGAATAACACTCTTGCACAAAGCACAAACGTAGTCGATTTGAATCATCTTGAGCGCGGTATATATATTGTTACAGCAACTACAAACAACACACGATATGCTCAAAAGATTATAATCAGATAAGATGGATAATCGACAAGAACCCATATATACTCTAACAGAACTGAACTCCAATATACGCAAGACATTGGAGCAATCTCTTGCTGACGAGTATTGGGTATGTGCCGAGATAAGCGAGTTTCACCCCAACCGCAACGGCCATTGTTATCTTGAACTTGTCGACAAAGATCGCCGAGGTAATACAACTGCTCGACAACGGGCGATTATCTGGAGCAATACTTACAACTTATTGTATCCTTACTTCGAACAAGTTACAGGTCAACAACTTTCGGCCAATATCAAGGTATTGGTACTGGTATCGGTTACATACCATGAGCTATATGGCATGAGCCTTACCATACACGACATCAACCCCACTTATACAATAGGAGAAGCTGCTCGTCGTCGTGCCGAAATTTTGGCTCAGCTCGAAGAAGATGGCATTATCAACGACAACAAAGAATTGCCCCTACCTGCCCTTCCGCAACGCATCGCTATCATATCGTCACACACAGCAGCCGGTTATGGCGACTTTATGGATCAATTACAGAATAATAGCTATGGCTATAAATTCTACCCCATACTTTTTGCCGCAACCATGCAAGGCGAACGCACAGAGGATTCTGTTATCGAGGCTCTCAATCGCATCCACTCATACATAGAGCATTTCGATTGTGTAGTCATCATACGCGGTGGTGGATCTACGTCCGAACTTTCAAGTTTCGATACTTATCCCCTCGCCTCCAACGTAGCCCAATTCCCATTACCTATAATTGTGGGTATTGGTCACGAACGCGACGAGACGGTACTCGATTATATTGCCGCTGTAAGGGTAAAGACTCCTACAGCCGCAGCCGAGTGGCTCATAGAGCGTACACGACTGGCCGACCTTGCCGCACAATCGATGCGCCAACAAATAACAGACCTGGTAAGCAACCGTTTACTCCGCGAGAGCAGTCGTCTACAACAACTTACAGTCAATGTACCATATATGGTGACTCAACGACTACACAATGAAGCAACAAAGATGCAAAATTGGACTCACATTGTAAGTCACAGTACCACAGACAAGATAACTCGTGAGCACAGTCGTCTGTCACTCATGTCAATGCTCGTACCCGAGAGAGCAGCAATGCTACTACGACAAGAGCAACAACGACTCGACAACATGGCACACACCATAGCCCTACTCTCGCCCGATGCAACTTTGGCCCGCGGCTATAGCCTTGTTACGCACAACAACAAGGTTGTTCGCTCGGTCAACAATCTTCCCTCCGATATTCCCGTAGAGATACACATGGTCGATGGTACAGCACAAGCACACATTACAACAACCTTAAAAAAACACGATAATGAGTAAGAAAGCAACCGAAACAGCACAAGAACTCACCTACACACAGGCTATTAAACAATTGGAAGAGATAACCACCCGCCTGCAAGACCCCAACTGCGACATAGACCTCTTGCGCGACTACACCAAACAAGCTCTCTCACTGCTTAAATTCTGCAAAACACGCTTGACACAAACCGATGAAGAGTTGAAAAAACTCCTCGCGGAACTGAGTGAAGAGTAATAAAAACTGTACAAAACATCAATAATCATGTACAAAAGAATTTTAACCATCATTACAATTGCACTCATAACACTCTGTGTTACAGGAAAAGACCTCACCCGTTATCGTGTATGGCTTACAGACAAAGCCGAGAATGCGTACAACATAGAACAGCCCGAAGAATTTCTTTCGACCAAGGCAATCGAGCGACGTGCTAAACGCAACATTGAAATCACCGAGCAAGACCTTCCCGTCAGCAATGTATACTTGCAACAGATAAAGGAACAGGGATTCAACATATTCGTAACTTCGCGATGGATGAACACCGTTGTCGTTGCACCTACCGATAGTGCAAAGTTGGACAGTCTTAAGCAACTCCCCTTTGTAAAGGAGATAGAGTGTGTACAAAACAATAAATCATCTTTCCCATTTTACGCTCCTGAGACACCAAGCAAAGTGGCTGCAGAATATCACAACGAAAGCACGGACGACTTGGCTACGCTATATGGTGCGGCATGGGAACAAACTAACCTGCTCAACCTCGCGCCACTACATCAGGCGGGCTATAGAGGCAATGACATGACGATAGCTGTACTCGATGGCGGATTTTTTTGTATCGACACGCACCCCAACATTGACCATTCGAAAATTTTAGGTACACACGATTTTACTCGCAAATCATTCTCATACCAAGCAGGAGCCGACCACGGAGCATCGGTACTGATGTGCATAGCCACCAATGCCCCCAATACACATATAGGAACAGCTCCCGAGGCAAACTTCTGGCTCATCATAACCGAAATTCCCCTCCGCGAATTTCCTATGGAAGAGGATATCTGGGTAGCCGGTGCCGAGATGGCCGATAGTATTGGTGTCGACGTGATTACCTCATCACTCGGCTACGACACCTTCGACGACCCCGACATGAGCCATACACACGACGACTTGGACGGAAAAACTACCTTCTGCGCACGCGGTGCTACCATAGCGGCAAGCAAGGGCATATTGGTAGTAACAGCAGCCGGTAACGAGTATGAGACCGCTTGGAAAAAAATTATTACACCCGGTGATGCCGAGGGTGTACTCACCGTGGGTAGCATCGACTCCGACGGTACACACAGCAGTTTCAGCAGTATGGGATACACTGCCGACGGTCGCGTCAAACCCGACGTGGTAGCCATGGGTGGCAAAACAAAGCTACTAAGCGCCAGCGGAAAAATAATTTCACTCTCAGGCACTTCATTCGCAACACCACTTATGACCGGCGCTGTAACATGCTTGTGGCAGGCTCACCCCGAATGGAGTGTAGCCGAACTCATCGAACACGTACAGAAAGGTTCTTCGCAATACCATGAGCCCGACTCGCTTTTAGGCTATGGCATCCCCGATATATGGGGTATACACTGCGAGGCTACCGGAGTGGATAACACCGTGATAGATAGCCCCGAAATGTATGTATCAGGCCACACGCTATACCTACACACTGCTGCAGCACACAGCACAACACTTGCGCTATACGATACATGTGGTCGCCAAGTATGGCACACTATCCTTCCGCAAGATATTAACAAGGTTGATGTGAGTCATATTGAACGAGGCATCTACATTGCCACACTCACTACCAACAACACACAACGGACTCAAAAGATTATAATCCGATAGGATAAACGCTATAAAAGCGATAAAAAAAATTAGGCAACTTATTTTGTTCAACCCTCGCATACAATTATCTTTGTAGATTGAAAAGTAGACATTGCAATACATGTCGACAAATAAAGAATAATAAAACAAAAACTCACAATATTATGACCGATCGTAAAGTAAGAGTGCGCTTTGCACCCAGCCCCACAGGGGCACTACACATAGGCGGTGTACGCACTGCATTGTACAACTATTTGTTTGCTCGCCAACATGGAGGCGATATGATTTTCCGTATTGAGGACACCGACTCACAACGCTTTGTACCCGGCGCCGAGGAATATATCATGGAAGCCCTCGAATGGTTAGGTATTAAGTTTGACGAAGGTGTAGGCTATGGTGGTAACTATGGTCCTTATCGCCAATCGGAGCGTAAAGATATCTATCGCAAATATGTCGACATCTTGCTCGAAAACGGCAAAGGTTACATTGCATTTGACACCCCCGAGGAGCTTGATGCCAAGCGCAACGAGATTGCCAACTTCCAATATGATGCATCAACCCGCATGAGCATGCGCAACTCACTCACCATGAGCGCCGAAGATGTAAAGGCCGCTATCGAAGCAGGTGAAAAGTATGTAGTTCGCTTTAAGATTGAGCCGGGCGAAGATGTAAAGGTAAATGATATTATACGCGGTGAGGTTGTTATCAACTCATCGATTCTCGACGATAAAGTATTGTACAAATCGGCCGACAACCTTCCCACATATCACTTGGCCAACATTGTCGACGACCACTTGATGGAGGTTTCACACGTAATTCGTGGCGAGGAATGGTTGCCTTCAGCACCCTTGCACGTGTTGCTATATCGTGCATTTGGCTGGGAAGATACCATGCCCCGATTTGCACACCTCCCCTTGTTGCTCAAGCCCGATGGTAAAGGCAAGTTGAGCAAACGCGATGGCGACCGCCTCGGTTTCCCCGTATTCCCCTTGGAGTGGCACGACCCCAAGAGTGGCGAGGTTTCGTCAGGTTATCGCGAAGCCGGCTATTTACCCGAGGCTGTTGTCAACTTCCTTGCCCTCCTCGGCTGGAATCCCGGTACTGAGCAAGAGATCATGTCGATGGATGAACTTATCAAACTCTACGATTTGCATCGTTGCAGCAAGAGCGGTGCCAAGTTTGACTACGAGAAGGGTAAGTGGTTCAACCACCAATACTTGCAAATGCGTAGCGACCGTGAAGTGGCCGAGATGTTCATGCCCGTGGTTGAAGCCAAGGGTCAC
This sequence comes from uncultured Barnesiella sp., assembly GCA_904502265.1. Lineage (GTDB taxonomy): Bacteria > Bacteroidota > Bacteroidia > Bacteroidales > Barnesiellaceae_A > Barnesiella_A. The sequence continues at coordinate 5,667 of CAJGDT010000091.1, forward strand.
AAATGCGACATCGACACACTTACACGCATTGTATCGCTCGTCAAGAGCCGTGTAAACTTTGTAAACGAATTGTGGGAACAAACAGCATTCTTCTTTGAAGCACCTACCGAGTATGAAGAAAAATCGGTACGCAAACGCTGGGATGAAGGTATGGGTGCACGCATGAACGAACTCATTGCTATCATCGAGTCACTCCCCACAATGGAGTCAAAAGCCGCCGAAGAGATTGTATTGGGCTGGATTACCGAAAAAGGCTACCACATGGGCAACGTAATGAATGCCTATCGTCTGGCCGTTGTAGGCTATTGCAAAGGCCCGCACATGTTTGACATATCGGAAATTATGGGTCGCGAAGAGACTATTGCACGCCTTCGCGCTGCCATCGAGCGACTCGGTTGATAAACCCAAAACATCCTTATTATATTGACACCCCGACAGTGCCTGACATCCATCAGGCACTGTTTATAATAAAACATACAGATATTCACCATGGAGCAGAACTTTGCATCTACTCTACTTGAAAATGCCGTAAACGAGTTTGCCAAACTACCGGGTATAGGTCGCAAAACAGCCTTGCGACTTGTATTGCACCTTCTACGCCAAGACAAGAGTTC
>CAJGDT010000092.1 GCA_904502265.1 uncultured Barnesiella sp.
CAAAGGCGACCTCTTTCTCTTATATTTCTCTCGACGCATACAACAGCACATATCGCGCAAACATGTTCTCACATCATTTTCCATCATAGCGTTATTATTTCCTTTCATCATCTCTTTCATACTCCATTTTTCATTTTACTGTTCCATTTATTCATTCCTGCATCCGCCATACCTCCCACATAGTCTGCTATACCATTCAGCAGTGGCACATAACCTCTCTGCTTATTAGCTATTATTTGCTCATTCAGTTCATTACGCATTCTCATGTCATCCAGGCGCATATTAAAGATAAAGTTATCCAACTTACTACGCACATTCTCATAGTTGTACAATGCAGCTTCTTTCTGTTGCACATCGGCTGTTGCCAACGATCCCATCACACTATCTATCGCCTTATTGTTATTCTTTTGCATCGCAGCCATCGACTCTCCGGTAAGCCCCATCACAGCCGAGGTATTGCGCATCGAGCGTGTCTGCTCTCCAAGTTGCTCCCTCAGTTGCTTCAACATTCGTTGTGCTGTAGGCGTGTCAAGGTAGTTGCGATAATAATTACGATTAAACAAGTTGGTGACCTGTTGCATCTGCTTGTTATAATACTCTTCATTCAGTTCTTTATACTTATCAAGATACCTTTCTTGTCTTTTCAATGCCGATTCTGTGGCCGGTATATTGACAAGTGTGTGTAAATATTCTTTCATCATATTTTCTTCATTTTGTCATTCTATAGCATCGCACTGCAAAGGTCACACCATAACTTTGCATCACGATGCGATAAAAGGATAATATACTTTTCACCCCTTATAATGAATTTATTATGGAACAAAATAAAAGAATAACTCAAGAAGAAATTATAGCTAAACAAAACCAGGTTATTAATATCTGCTACGACCGTTTGCTCGATGTTTTGCACGAAACAACCAACGAAACAACCATCATGAAATGCATCGAGACCATTCGCAAAGACATGCTGGCTATCATCGCCCCGGCAAATAGCAAGCAAAATGCTCTCAACGATACTTACGAACGTGTAGCCGAAATCGAAAAACAACTCCAAAAACTATGACAACCAACAATTTACACATACAACAAATGATTGCCGAAAATACTCGCCGCCATCTTGCGATGGCGGCGGTTTACAATCCGGCCACTGGAGAGGGTTGTTACGGCACGCGCACTACTGTTTCACTATCCGATGCTCCCATTTCACTACAGTATATTCCTCAACCGATGCTCGACGAATGTCACTGGGTATCACTATTGGCACAAGACGGCAGCATCGACAAGTTTATTTCCTCTCGTCTACACAAACGACCATCTCAACGCCTACGTAGCGACATTTGGGCTTTATGGATCAAGGAACGCATCCGATACGACTTTGAATTCTGGGCTGCCATGTTTGTCAAGATTAAAGACAAACAAGGGCAAGAGAATATCCCATTCATTCTCAACCGGCCGCAACGCCGATACATCGCCATGCTCGAATCTCAACGCACTCTTGGCAAGCCCATACGACTCATCATGCTCAAGGCTAGACAATGGGGAGGCTCTACCATCACTCAGGTATACATGGCTTGGCTGCAACTCGTACATTGCCGCAACTGGAATAGCATCATTTGCGCACACCTCAAAGACGCTGCCGCCAACATCAAAGGCATGTATACCAAGCTACTCGAAAACTATCCGGCTTGGCTCCTCAATGCCTCTGAACAACCTCATTTCCAACCATTCGAGCGCACAAGCAACACTTCATACATCGCGCAACGTGGATGCAAAATCACCATCTGCTCCTCGGAGTCACCCGAGGCTGTTCGTGGCAACGATGCTGCTATGGCACACCTCAGCGAGGCGGCCTTCTGGAGTGATACCCCGGCACATACACCCGAGAGTCTTATACGATCTATATATGGTAGCATCGCCCTATTACCCAATTCTATGGTTGTGATAGAAAGTACAGCCAACGGTACCGGTGGATACTTCCACCGCGAATACATACGCTCTTGTCGTGGCGAGAGCGACAAAGAGGCCATCTTCGTTCCTTGGTACGAAATCGAGATGTACTCTAAACCCATCGATAATCTTGATGAGTTTGCCTCATCGTTGAGCCAATACGAACAATGGTTGTGGCACAAGGGGGCTACACTCGAGGCTATTGCTTGGTATCGCACCAAGCGTCGCGAATATAGCCAACATGCCGACATGATGGCCGAGTATCCGTCCGACGAGAACGAAGCATTCTCGTACTCGGGCGAGCGCATATTCGACCCCGTAGCTGTACAACGACTACGTGAAAAGTGTACCCAACCCTTAGCCGTAGGCGACATGACGGCCAAGCAACTCACCGGACGCGATGCCCTCTCCGACATTCACTTTGTCGAAGAACAGCACGGACTCATGCACATCTGGAACATGCCTATTATCGACAAATCCATTCGCAACCGTTATATCGTTGCCGTCGATGTGGGTGGTCGCTCTCATAAAGCCGACTACTCGGTCATCGCCGTATTCGACCGCATAGGTATGTTACAAAGCGACACGGTTGAACTTGTAGCTCAATGGCGCGGACACATAGACCACGACCTATTGGCTTGGAAAGCTGCTCAGATTGCCTCCTTCTACAACAACGCACTACTTGTTATTGAAAGTAACACTCTCGAAACTTCCTGCGACGACTCACGGTCAAACTACATTCTCGACACCATTGCTTCGCACTATCGCAACCTTTACGCTCGCCAATCCTCGGGCGACGAAATTTACGAGAGTGCTCCTACTCGTTGGGGTTTTCATATGAATCGTAGCACAAAATCGGCACTCATCAATACCATGATAAATGCTTTGCGAAACAACCTTTATATCGAACACGACGAGCGAGCTTGTCACGAATTTGACGTATTTGAACGCAAGCCTAACGGCAGCTATGGTGCGCAAGACGGCGAACACGACGACATACTCATCACTCGTTGCATGGGATTCTACATTGCACAACATGAGCCATTCAATATTGTTCACTACAATCGCAACAACCACTCCATACCCATTAGCGAGGCTTCGTTTTAGCACTTACTGAACAAATTCATGGCACTTGCGTTTTTAAGATATAACCTTCTAAAGACAACAACTATGGCAAAAGAAAGTGTAGCAATCATCAAAGAAAAAATCAATGTAAAGCACGTAGTAGAACTTCTCAACAAAGCACTTGCCGAGGAGTGGCTTTCCTTCTATCAATATTGGATAGGTGCAGCAGTTATCAAGGGTGCCATGCGAGGTGATATTCAACGCGAATTTGAGCAACATGCTATGGAAGAGTTTGCACACGCAAAACTCCTCGTTGATCGCATCATTCAACTCGAAGGAACACCCTTGCTCGACCCCCATCGATGGTTTGAATATGCCGATTGTGCATACAACGAGCCCGATGGCGATTTCGATGTAACACGATTACTTTTGCAGAATACCGCATCGGAACGTTGTGCCATCAAGCGATATCAGGAGATAGCATCTTTGACCAATGATAAAGACTTCACCACCTGCGACTTAGCAAAGAGAATACTTGCCGACGAAGAAAACCACGAACAAGAACTACAAGATTTTCTCGACGACGTGCGCATGCTATACAACGAGACATCACTCTTTGAGTAACCGACATCGGCCTAAAGGCTCTTTCATACCCATCAATATTACCCTCTATACTGCAAAAAAAGCGAGCCCAAGAGTTGGGTTTTTCATCGCATTTTTACTACCTTTGTTACCCTTAACAAACACATGTAAATTATGTCAGTAAACAAAGTAATATTGGTGGGTCACGTTGGAGCTGACCCCGAAGTGAGATACCTCGAAAAAGGTGTTTGCGTAGCTCGCCTGCGCATGGCTACAACCGAGCGCGGATACACTGCTGCCAATGGTACCGAAGTACCCGATAAAACCGAATGGCACAGCATCGTATTGTGGCGTGGTTTGGCCGAGATTGCCGAGAAATATGTACGCAAAGGCACTCAGATATACATCGAAGGCAAGTTGCGTACAAGCCAGTGGAACGACCAAGCCGGTGTTACACATCAACGCACCGAGATTGTGGCCGACTCAATGGAACTCCTTGGTGCACGCCGCGACAACAACAACGCATAACAACATCCACTCATAGCATTGAAATATTGCATTACAGCACCTCACACTCTCGCTTGCGACATACATCTGCCGGCATCCAAGAGTATCAGTAACCGAGCACTCATCATACGTGCATTGGCTCACTCAACACATCCCATTCACCACCTGGCTGAGTGTGACGATACAGAGGTACTTATCAATGCGCTTAGTGGTAACAATACTACCATCGACATAGGTGCTGCTGGCACAGCCATGCGATTTCTCACGGCATACTATGCCTCACAAGAGGGTTGCGACATTACCATAACAGGTTCCGATCGCATGCAACAACGCCCCATAGCACCGCTTGTCGAAGCGCTACAACAGTTGGGCGCACGCATCACATACTTGGGTAAAGATGGATTTCCACCCCTACACATCAAGGGGACAAAATTACAAGGTGGACATATCTACATGCCGGGCAACATCAGTTCTCAGTTCATATCAGCAATTTTACTCATTGCTCCTTATTTACAACAAGGACTAAACATAAGCTTGCAAGGAGATATTCTCTCTCTACCATACATTGATATGACCATAAGTATGATGCGCTACTTTGGAGCATCGGTTACTCGCAATGGCAACCGTATTGAGGTACAGCCTATACCCTACGAATATCGACCCTTCGACGTCGAGCCCGACTATTCGGCTGCATCTTATTGGTACGAAATAGCAACTCTTAGCAATCAAAGCTACCATCTGCCTCACCTGCCGGTCGTGAGTATACAAGGCGATGCTATGATTGCCACATATGCTACATTATGGGGGGTAAGAACAGCTTTCGATAATAATGGAGCAACCATCACGCCCACGCAAGCATTACAAGATAAGCCCCTGCACCTCAACCTCAAGGGAGAGCCCGATTTGGCACAAACCATAGCTATCACTTGTGCTCTTAAAGGGCAACAATTCTGTATTGAAGGCATTGGCAACCTACGCATCAAGGAAAGCAACCGTATCGAGGCGCTCATCAGCGAAGCAGCTAAGTTAGGATTTACATTCACATCGCCCCACCCCGACACCCTTGTATGGAACGGAGAGCGTTGCCCGATAACCCAACCCATAATTATCGACACGCACAACGACCACCGCATGGCTATGACTTTCGCTCCGGCGGCTCTATGCCTTGGAGAGATTTGGATTGACAATCCACTGGTAGTCAACAAGTCATACCCCAACTTTTGGAATGATCTGCAACAAGCCGGTTTTATCATCACAAACAACGAAACATAGGAGAACCACTCATGCTTATAATTTGCATCATACTCATTTCTATACTCATCATCACAGGTATAACTCTATACGGTATCAATCGCTACAAACGCAAACGAGCCGAAACACTCGGGATACCTACCGAACCTGAAGGACCCGAAATTCCTGAAGAGTGTTGCGGACAACACGAAGTGTGCGAGAAGGACAGCCTGTTAGCAGCAGTAAGTCGCGATATTGAGTATTACGACGACGAAGAGTTGGACAAATGGCGAGGAACACCTTCCGACCAATACGACGACGAGCAGTGCGCCCTTTTTCGCGAGGTGCTATACACCATGCAGAGCCATGAGGTAGCCGGTTGGGTGCGTAGCTTGCAATTGCGTGGTATTGAACTACCCGACGATGTTAAGGATGAGGTACTACTCATCGTAGGCGAAAGACGCTTTTAAGCACTACATGACAATGGATATACTACAATACACATTCTTCCAAAACGCTCTCATAGGCATCCTGCTCATATCGGTTGTAGCAGCCATTATTGGCACCTACATAGTTACAAGGCGTATGGTTTTCATTGCCGGGGGGCTCACTCATGCCTCTTTCGGAGGATTGGGTATTGGTTACTTTGCCGGTATTTCGCCCACCTTTTCGGCGCTCATTTTTGCCATAGCAACAGCCTTAGGTATTGAGCTTACATCACGCAACAAACGCATACGCGAAGACTCGGCTATAGCACTCTTTTGGGCTGTAGGCATGGCTGTAGGTATTATATTCATATTCCTTACACCGGGCTATACTCCGGGATTGTCTGAGTTTCTATTTGGCAACATCCTAACCATCACCACCACCGACATCATTCTATTTGCCATATATACACTGGCTCTGCTACTCTACGTTGCTTGGCAGTATCACCCAATACTCTAC
>CAJGDT010000093.1 GCA_904502265.1 uncultured Barnesiella sp.
CTAATCGATACTTATATGCTTCGTCACCTTGTAAAACCTGGCATTACCGGATGGGCACAAGTGAACGGCTATCGTGGTGAAACTAAAGAGTTGTGGCAAATGGCAAAGCGTGTGCAATATGATGTGTGGTATATAGAGAATTGGGACTTTTTCTTAGACCTAAAAATCATCTATCTAACAATAGCCAATACATTGCGCGGGGAGAAAAACGCCTATTGATTACGTCTCTCCTCAACCTCTTTCTTTAAGCGTTTCCACTCCTCATTGGTGAGAGTGCGATACGATAGTATATGCCATGTTACACCTGTTGCAATAAGTAACAATAGCGTTGTTAACCACCATTTACTTACGATTATACATGATATGATAATGGTTATCCATAGTGTTGATATGGCAATAATCTTGGCATGAAGAGGTATAGCACGGTATACCTGATAGGTAGTAACAATACTATTGAAAAGGCGCACGGACATGGCCCGTTCATATAATGATTGCGAGCCTTTTAATAAGCAATAAGCAGCCAAAAGCCACAGAGGTGTTGTAGGCAGGATTGGTAGGAATAGACCACATGCACCGAGGATGAAAGCCAATATTCCTACCACGTTCCACAATATCTTCATAACTATATGTTATTGTGCTCGATATTCGTTTGTCAAACGATACCCTCTGAGCAATTCTTCGGCCGTAAGACGTTTTTTGCCTGCGAGTTGGAGTGATAAAATCTGCAGATACCCACCTTCGCATGCAATCTCTATATTTTTCTTGCCATCGGTTACTATGCTACCCGGTGTGTGATTGTGATTGCATATATGTCGTGCTACTTCAAATATTTTTACGCCAACCGCTTCACCATTGGGTGAAACAAATTCGCACCATGCTGCAGGGTATGGTGAAAGACCTCGTACCTGATTGTATAGTTCTTCTACAGTGCGGTTAAAATCGAGGTGGCATGTGTCTTTGAAGATTTTGGGTGCAGGGCGCAGTGGTTCATCAGTCATCAGCTCTTCCTGAGGAATAGCTACAACTTTGTCTGCAATAATATTGTCAACTGTTTCACAAACCATCTCAGCACCCATTACCATGAGTTTGTCGTGTATGATACCTACATTATCGGTGTCGGCAATCTCAATACTGCGACGTTGAATAACACGACCTGTATCTATTTCATGTGTGAGAAAGAAGGTGGTAATACCGGTTTCCTTGTCTCCGTTCATGATAGCCCAATTGAGAGGCGCTGCACCACGATATTGAGGTAGTAGTGATGCGTGAAGATTGAATGTTCCCATTGGAGGCATATCCCATACGATTTGAGGTAGCATGCGGAAAGCGACCACAATCTGTAAGTGTGCTTGGAAACTGCGTAATTCTTCAATAAATGCTTCATCTTTGAGGTTTACGGGTTGTAGAATAGGTAATCCTACTGATAGAGCATACTGCTTAACGGGTGAGAATTGTATTTTGTGTCCACGACCGGCAGGTTTGTCGGGCATGGTAACAACAGCTACTACGTTATATCCATTTTCTACAAGTAATCGGAGGGTTTCCACGGCAAAGTCGGGAGTACCCATATATACTATGCGGAGTTCTTCTTTAGTCATATATTTACCAAATAATTAATCTTGTGAATAGTGTACGAGTACACGTCGATATGAATTGAAAATCTTCGATTTAGATACAAATCCGACATATTTTCCCTCTTCGTCTATTACCGGAAGGTTCCAAGCATTTGTATCATCAAATGTTTTCATGACGGTCTCCATATTCATGCCAATTTCGATACGAGCCATAGGCATTGACATAAATTTATTGACAAACATGCGATCGTATAGGGCCGGTCGGAACATAATGTTGCGAATATCATCAAGCAAGACTAAGCCCAGTAGGCGGTTGTCGTTGTCGGTAACGGGAAATATATTACGGTGCGATTTTGAGATAACTTTTACCATATCACCCAATGACATGTCGGGGCGTACTACGAGAAAATCTTTTTCAATCACACTATCCATCTTCAATAGTGTCAAAACAGATTTGTCCTTACCATGAGTAAGTAGCTCGCCTTTCTTAGCCAAACGCATGGTGTAGATACTATGTTTCTCAAATATACGTATGGTGGCATAAGCAACGGTAGATGTGATCATCAAGGGTAAGAATAGAGCATAGCTACCGGTAAGCTCGACTGTGAGGAAGATTCCCATGAGTGGTGCATGCATTACACCCGACATTACACCAGCCATGCCCATAAGTGCAAAGTTCTTGTTTGATAAGTCGGGAGTGAACTCTAATAAATTGGATGCATAGGCAAAGAAAAATCCGGCAAAACATCCAACATAAAGACTTGGTGCGAAAGTACCACCTACTCCACCGGCACCATTAGTTGCAGCTGTGGCAAAAATCTTGGTGAGTACAATCAAGGCTGTAAAAAGGAGCATTGCCCATACTTCATCGCTCCATGCATAGAGCAGAGAACCTCGCATGAGTCCGTCGGTATTGCCTGCAAGCAACTTCAATATCGAATCATAACCTTCACCGTATAAGGGAGGTAGCAAGAAGATACATAGACCCAGCAAGATAGAACCGAATCCAAACTTGTGCCAAGGATTAGATAGTTTGGCAAATTTGCCCTCTATCCAATACATGGCTCTGGTGAAATATAGAGACACAAATCCGCAGAATATACCCAATAATATAACATATGGGATGCGTTCTATATTGAATATCTCTGTCTGCTCAAACATAAACTCAGCCGCAGTACCATGATATAGGTATGATACTGTTACGGCAGTAATTGAAGATATAAGTAGAGGCAAAACCGATGTGGCTGTAAGGTCAACCATGAGTACCTCTATAGTAAACAATATACCTGCAATAGGCGCTTTGAAAATACCTGCTATTGCCGAAGCGGCTCCGCAACCCATCATCAGCATCAATACGTTGGGTGGCATGCGGAAGAGCCGACCAACGTTTGAACCAATAGCAGCACCGGTGTATACAATTGGTGCCTCGGCTCCTACTGAACCACCAAATCCAATGGTTACAGAACTTGCTAATACCGATGTGTACATATTGTGTGGTTTTACACGGCTTTTACGTTGTGAGAATGCTTGCAAAATGCGTGTAACACCATGTGAGATATTATCTTTTACTACATATCTGACAAAGAGTCCTACCAAGAAAACTCCGACTATCGGATATACAAAATACAATCCGTTGAGACCCTCGTTCATCATGTGAGATGTGAGCAGGTGTTGTATACCATGTATGAGCCATTTGAGTATTACAGCTGCTAATCCGGTGAAAAGACCTACTGCAAAACTCATGATGAGTGTAAATGTACGTATGCTTATGTGTGATTCTCTCCATAAGAGAACTTTCATAAACAGGTCTTTATATTTCTTTTTGATGTAGTTTATCATAATATTATTATTACATGCCTCTGCCGGTTATGACAGTTCGCACGGTGTGAATAATTATTTTAAGATCGACCAACATCGACATGTTTTCAAGATATACAATATCGTATTGCAGGCGTTCTATCATTTCATCAACATTCTGTGCATAGCCATACTTTACCATACCCCACGATGTGAGTCCCGGTCTAATTTGATACATAAGTGCATAGTATGGAGCTTTTTCAATAATTTGTTTTATAAAGTATTCTCGTTCGGGTCGTGGACCCACAAGCGACATATCACCTTTGAGAATATTCCAAAATTGTGGCAATTCATCAATACGGTATTTGCGCATAATTTTACCTAATGGCGTTATGCGACTATCATCGGCACTCGATAGTTGGGGCATACCACTACTTTCGGCATTGGTATACATAGTGCGAAGTTTGTAAATATAGAAAGGCTTGTGATGGTAACCAATGCGTTCTTGACGATAGAATACCGGCCCCTTTGAGTCGCGTTTGATAAGTATGGCAAATACTGCAATAATTGGAGCAATGAAGATGAGTGCAATGGCAGATATAATGATGTCGGCCAATCGTTTCATGTTGCGTCCTCCTGCTGATATTGCACAACTGCTCACATCAACAAGCGGTTGTCCGTATATGTTTGATAGTTTAACACGACCTATAAGATTGTGAAAAACTGTACTTTGCATCTTAATGGGTAGGTCGAGAGGATAAAGTTCATTGATGACAGCATTGAGACGAACTTGTCTGTTGTCGTCTACTGCAACAATGATGTATTTGATATTAAGTTCGTTGCAAAGTTTGTCAAGGTTCTTATTGGGGTAAACTGTGTATGGCAGTTCGGCAACTTTACTCTCCTCCTTAATATCGACATATCCTACTACGTTGTAGCCCAATGATTTGGTACGTTCATTAAGTTCTTGGGTGAGTTTTAGGGCTTGTTTGCCACAACCTATTACAAGAGTATTGAAATACCATATGCGGTTGTGAATGTTGTGAGTGGCGTTAGTAGTGATGGTAAGGCGTAACGAATATACACATACAAACTGTAATGCAAAAAGCAAAAAGATTAGTTCATAGTTATCGGTACGCAGAGGCAAAACATCATTGATAAGAGCGGTAAAAAAGAGGATAAGTGTATTAATCAGAACCGATGATATGGTGGTAAACAGCTCTTGCAATCGAGACTTGAAAAAAGCAATATTATAGTATCCTGACAGATAGTATACAACCATCATAATCATAGGCATAAACAATTGCCCAATCAGTACGTTGCGCGATAAGAGAAAGTCGTCGAGAGCAATGTATCCCGATGCAACAATGGGCATATAGAAACGCACAATGTTGAATAGTAACCATGCAATATTAGACATTACATAGTCACATACGACATACTTGGCTGTTTGTCTTTTTACACCTATCATTCGCGTATAACTTTCACTAATCCACCCTTGCCGAGCTTAATGATGCTGGATGCTTGGGCAGTGTGTGTTTCATCTTGTCGTGCTTCTACAATATAATCTACAGCTTGCTTTATCTCGTCGGTTATTTCGGCGAACAATGCCGGAGATGGCTCTCTGCTGACATTGGCCGATGTTGAGACGATAGCCTTTCGGAAGCGTCGGCAAAGTGCTTGCGAGAATGACTCTTGTGTGACACGTATGCCCACAGTGCCATCTTCGCCCAACAATTCGGGTGCCAAATTGCGTGCTCCTGAATATATTATGGTGAGGGGCTTGTCTGATAGGTCTACGAGATCATATGCTATTTCGGGAACTTCATCTACGTAGAAGTCAACCTTTGTCATTGAGTCGGTAAGAACGATTAATGCCTTATTGTCTGCACGGCGCTTTATTTCATATACACGCTTTACCGCTGCCGAATTAGTTGCATCGCAACCTATGCCCCAAATGGTATCGGTTGGATACAATATTACGCCACCACGATTCAGTACTTCGCAGGCTTCGGCTATATCATCTTGTATGCTTTTCATATATTATAGTTTGCTAACAAAGCTAAATGCAAAAATAATCAATAACAATGCTATGACAAAATATAACTGCTACTTTTTTATATTGTTATTGGCAAGCCATTATTATACAAATAAGTATCAACTACATTAGTACTTGTTGATGTGGTGACAGTTGAATGCCTGCTCGTCTATAACGGTATTAGCTGGTACTGTAACATCAACAAGTCGTGGGCATTTGTTAAAAGCTCGCCACTTAATCTCTTTTACCGAGCGTGGTATTGTGATTCTTTCAAGCGATGTACACTCTTCAAATGCTTGCTCGTCAATGAGTTTGATTGTATCGCCTAAATCGATGTTTTTCAGATTAATGCACTCACTAAAAGCTTTTCGGCCAATGACCTCTACCCCATTGCATATTGTTACCTCCTCCAAACTCTTGCAGCACCAAAAGGCTATTTCGGCTATTTTCTTCAGTGTACCGGGTATAACAATCGATTGGATGGGTGTGTGTGCAAAGGCTCGGTATCCTATCTCCTTTACATTGTCGGGAATGGTAATATGTGAAAATCCTGTAGCATTAAAGGTCCACTCTTCTATTTTAGTAACACCTTTAGGAATAGTAAACGATTTTAATTCCCAGCATAAACAGAAGGCATTTGCACCTATCGATGTTACACTATCGGGTAGTGATAAATCGGTTAAACTGGTACATTGACCAAATGCCGACTGGCCTATCGTTTGCAGTTGATTTCCTACAACTACTTTCAGTAGATTCTTGCATCGGCCAAAGGCATTTGTTCCTATCTCCAACACTGAGTCGGGTAA
>CAJGDT010000094.1 GCA_904502265.1 uncultured Barnesiella sp.
ATAGTCGGTGCGAGTAGCCAGTTCGTCGTTCATACGGTTTATCTCGGCCTCCATCTCAAAGAGGTGGGCAAAGGCTTGAGAGGTTTCCTCAAACACGGTACGACTATTTTCGGTCATAAGGTGCTGAGGCAGGTATGCTATGACTGTATCTTTGGGAGCCGAAACACTACCTCGGGTAGGTTGTCGTACACCGGCCAATATCTTCAGGAGTGTCGATTTGCCGGCACCGTTTTTACCCATCAAGGCAATACGGTCCTTCTCATTGATTACAAATGATATATCTTGGAATAGGGTAGTACCGCCAAATTCGACGGTAAGGCCATCTACTGAAATCATATCTCTAACTTTATATTATAATATGCAGTATTACTGCTGTTTGTCTTGTTCTTGTATCCACTCTACTATGGTGTCGACCTTCTCGTCAGTAGGCAATGTAGCGTCTATCCAGCGTATGGTGTGCCCACGACGTTCCATGCCACGAAACCATGTCATCTGTCGTTTGGCAAACTGGTGAATGGCTATCTCCAGGCGTTCCACCATTTCGTCGTATGTGGTGTGTCCAATAATATACTCGGTGAGGAACTTATACTCGAGGCCGTAGTAAATAAGCGACTCAGGTTCAATACCACTATCGAGTAGCGATTTTACCTCATCAACCATGCCCTCTTTCAAGCGTTCGTGAAGGCGACGTGTAATCTTGGCGCGACGCAATTCGCGGTCAATGTTCACACCAACAATAAGGCTGTTCTGCAAGGGACGAGGTTCTAACAATTCCGGCTCTTGACGGCTATAGAACTCGGCAATCTCTATGGCGCGGATGGCGCGTTTGCACGTGTCTATATCGGTTGTGTTGTGCAGAGTTTTATATCCGCGTAAAATCTCGGCAAGTTCGTCAAGAGATTTCTCTTGCAACGACTCGCGCAAATTCTTGTTTTCGGGGACAGGGGGTAGCGAATATCCCTTGAGTACTGTTTCTACATATAGTCCGGTGCCGCCACATAGCAGAGGTTGCTTGCCACGAGCCTTAATGTCGGCATATACGGCATTAAAGTCGCGCACATACTCAAAGAGGTTGTATCGATAGCCGGCCGGACATATATCTATAAGGTGATAAGGTATAGTTTCGCCGTCAATAGTGTATTCGGCAAGGTCTTTGCCGGTGCCTATATCCATGCCCCTATAAAGCTGTCGAGAATCGGCACTGATAACTTCAGTACCGATTCTCTTAGCAAGTGCTACGGCAAGTGTTGTCTTGCCCGATGCTGTAGGGCCTACAATGGCTATGAGATCGAGCATCGTTTATTTCAATTTCTCTTTATAGAAGTTGCACACCAATGTATAGATGTGATAGCGTGAATTTTTACCTCTGATACTATGATTTTGGTTGGGGTAAATCATCATATCAAATTGTTTGTTGGCTTCGATAAGAGCAGCTGTCATCTCCATGGTATTACTCATGTGAACGTTGTCATCGGCAGTACCCGATACGATAAGCAAGTTACCTTGCAAGTTGGCTGCATGAGTAATGGGTGAGCTGTTTTTATAACCATCGTGGTTCTCGTTGGGAGTGCGCATGTAGCGCTCTGTGTAAATCGAGTCATAGTAGCGCCAGTCGGTAACGGGTGCAATAGATACACCGGCCTTGAAAGTACCGTTACCTGTAGTAAGTGCCATGAGTACTTCGTAACCACCGAAACTCCAACCCCAGATACCGATATTATTGCCATCTACGTAAGGCAACGAAGCGGCATAGCGTGCTGCAGCCAATTGGTCTTGAGTTTCGTAGTAACCAAGGTTTTGATATACAACACTCTCAAAAGCCTTACCACGACCACCTGTACCACGACCATCTACGCACAATACAACAAAGCCTTGGTTGGCAAGATAGTGATACCAGTCGATTTCCCAGTTGTTGAGTACCTCTTGCGAGCCGGGACCGCTATATTGTACCAATACGGCGGGGTATTGTTTGCGTGCATCGAAGTCGTAGGGTTTTACCATAAAGCCATTGAGCATATAACCCATACCGTTGTCGAATGTAAAGAATTCGCGTGCGGGCATATTTGTTTGGGCTACGGCCTCGGCTACTTTGGCATTGTCTTCGATTGTGCGGATAGTCTTGCCGGCTGCATTGCGCAAGGTATATACAGGGGGAACTGTTGCTGAGCTATATCCATGTATGTAGTAAGTACAAGAGGGGTTGAAGATAGCCGAGTGTGTACCTACCTCGGGTGTGAGGTTTACAATACCGGCTTTCTTGTTGTAGCTATAGATGGCACGGTTGATAGCACCGGCAGTAGCTTGGCAGTAGAAGATGCCCTTGTCGTTGTTGTAACCAAGGTATGCTGTAACATCTTCCTTTTCGGGAGAGATGGCACGTTGCACAATACCATTGTTGTTGTATTGGTAAAGACGCATCCAACCATCGCGATCACTTGCAAAGACAAAGAAATCGGGGTAGAAGTGCAACATATCAAGTACGCTTTGATCTATCCAAGTGGGGTCTTCATCTTCGAGCAAAAGGCGGCTTACACCCGAGCGAGCGTTGAGCTTATAAAGCGATAGGTGATTTTGATGACGGTTGAGTGTCACAACAGCCAATTGGTCGGCTTCAGGCATAGCAAAAATGCGAGGTATGTAACCATCGGCTTCCAAAGGTACGTTATGAGCCTTCAATGCACGAGTCTCTACAGTGTAGGTCATCACTTGTACACCCGAGTTTACCTCACCGGCTACGGGGTATTTGTAGCGCATCTCGCCGGTATAAGTGTCATACTCAGGATAATCGGGGCTATATGAGCCGTAGAGTGTAAAGGCAAATTCTTTTACGTTGGTTTCGTTGAAACGGATAAATGAGAGTAACTTACTATCGCTACTCCATTGCATAGCCGATGAGAAACCAAATTCCTCTTCATATACCCAGTCGGGCACACCGTTTATCACTTTGTTTATTTGACCATCGGTAGTTACCGCTACCTCTGTATCAAAGTCGAGTTTCTTGATAAAAATGTTGTTGTCGCGCACAAAAGCAACCATGCGACCGTTGGGAGAGTAAACAGCAGCTTGTTGCTTGCCATTGGTCGAGAGGGGCTTGAGCAAGTTGCGCTTGATTTCGAACGTATAATAGTCGGCCTTGAATGAGTGACGATAGATTGGCTCACTGTTGGTGTAGATGAGCAATCGTGTCTCGTCGTCGCTGATGGCATAACCCTCAAACGACTTAATGTTGCACTCGCGGGCAGTGTTTACATCGAAAAGAGTAGCAACAATCTTACCTGAAGCATACTCCCACTTTTCGAGCTTGGTGAAATCTTCATTGGCAGCTACATAGTGTTTGCCGTCCTTTAGAGGGGTAATTTCATCAGTACCCTTACCACGATATACGTTTTCGGTTATATCGCGCAAATCAAGTTCTGCAGCAACGCTAAATGTTGTTGTCAAGAGGGCTATCATCAAGCCCCAAAGGATTTTTTTCATATCTTATTTTTAGGGTTTTTCGGTCTTGTTCTTGTAATTAGTGTTGTTTTTACTTTCTGTTAGCAACCTTTGTGTGTCATGATGTCGAGTACAAGGCTGTCGGTTTCGTTCATACCTTGAGCTCCGATACGTGTGAGGTTACGGATACACTTGTCAACGTCTTCATCAATGATACCTTCGAGAGCTGTTACATAACGACCCTCAATGGCAAGCATGGCAGCCATCATACAGTTGGCTACACTACCGGTTATCTTCAACGCGCAACTGGGTTTAGCACCGTCGCATATCATACCTGTGAGGTTGGCAATCATGTTCTTCACAGCGTATGTTACTTGGGTATAATTGCCACCCATCAAGTAAGTAATACCACAGCTTGCACCGGTTGTAGCTACCACGCAACCACACAAGGCCGAGAGGCGACCCAATGTTTGCTTGATATAAATGGTTGTAAGGTGGCTCAACATCAATCCACGAATGAGTTGCTCGTCGCTATTCTTGTTGTCCTCGGCAAATACTACCACAGGCATAGTGGCTGCAATACCTTGGTTGCCACTACCCGAGTTGCTCATAACGGGTACCATGGCACCGGCCATACGAGCATCGCAAGCAGCCGATGTATATGAAAGGACATGAGTAAAGGTATTCTTACCCATGATTGAGAGTTCGAGAGGACCTTGCATGGTCTTGCCCAAGCAGTGACCATAGTTACCTTTGAACGAGAACTCGGCTGCAGCCTTGTTCAAGCGAGCAGCTTCGCGTATAAATTCAATCTCTTCGAGGGGTGCTGTTGTGGCAAATTCCCACACGCGTTCCATTGTGAGTTCTACCACCTCTTCGTTGCTTGTTTGTGCGGTTGTAGTACTTTGGTTGATGCGCACGTCGTTGTCGTAGGCAAGGTATACTACATTGGTGTGTGTGCCGGCAATGGTAGCTGTTGCTTGGTGACCATTTGCGTGGCATGTTACCTCAATATAGAGTTTTTCGCTGATGTTTTCTTTTAATTTGATATCGATGCAGTTTTCATCAATCATGGCTTTGCCACGAGCTACTTCATCGGGGTTGCAATCTTTCAGTACCTCAAGTTGATATTCTGTTTTACCTATCAATGCACCCAAGGCTATGGCTATAGGAAGACCTATCATGCCTGTTCCGGGGATACCAACGCCCATAGCGTTTTTCAATACGTTGGCGCTGAGGTATACATCTATTTTTTCAGGACGACATCCCAAGGTTTCTGTTGCATAAGCAACGCACAAAGCTACTGCAATAGGTTCGGTACAACCGATAGCGGGTACAACTTCTCTTTTAACGAGGTTGATAATCTGTGTTCTTTCTGTTATGTTCATAGCAAAAGGTATATTTTGCGCAAATTTACTAATTTTATTATTAATAATGTGTATAATATGCTCGATAATATTCCTGCTATTATTTCGAAGCGTGTATAAAATAGTACATCCCAACCTTATGGTCGGGAAGTACTATTTTTCAAAATATTGATATATAGTGTTTTATAACAGATCTACGACGGTTATTCCGGCTCCGCCGAGTTGTATGTGTTCGTCGGCAAAATGTCGCACTCCATTTACGTTTTTGAGATATTGTCGTATAGAGACTCGCAATGCGCCTGTGCCAGTTCCGTGAAGGATACGTACACGACTGCAACTTACCTGTATAGCATCGTCGATAAAATAGGTGATGGCTTGTAGCGCTTCATCAACACGCATGCCTCTCACATCTATCTCATTGACAAATGTGAGTTGTTTCTCGCGCATATCGTCGGTGGTGGATGCGCTGATAAATGTGGCTTTGCGATTGCTTTCGCGTTTGAGTTGACTGCGACTTACCTTTTCTAAGCGGTTGCGCTTGATTTTCGACTCAACCATGCCAAACACTACGGTAGCCTCTCGATCGGTAAGTGCAGTTACTTCGCCTACACTGTTTTGTCCCTTTATGCGCACAGCATCTCCTACTGCAATAGTTGCTTCGGGTTGTTGCTGTGGTGTGGTGGGTTGTTCTTTGCGCTTTTGTTGTTTGCGCAGTTCGCGCTCTTTTAGCTTGCGTATCTCTCGTTGTATTTTATCCTCTTCAGTGATAGCTTCTTCTTCGGCCACTATTTGGTTTTTCCATTCATCGAGTCGGCGACGAGCTTCTTTGGTACGCTCCTTGTCAGCTTGTGCTTCGCGTATCTCTTTGATAGTGCTTTCGATGCGGGTATTGGTGTCCGATAGCAGTGCGCGAGCCTCGTCCTTGGCCTTGGCAAGCCACTCTTTTCGCTCGCGGTCGAGGCGAGTAAGGTTCTCGCTATAGCGGGCAGTGAGTTCCTCCAGTTGCTTCTCTTTCTGGCGAATGTTTTGTCGTTTATTCTCCCAATAACGCTTGTCGCGGACAATGTCTTGCAGGTACTTGTCCATCGATATATAGTCGCTACCAACTTTTTCTGATGCATCGGCAATAATCTCTTCGGGCAAGCCTATCTTGCGTGCAATTTCAATGGCAAATGAGCTGCCCGGGTTGCCTATCGACAGGGTGAATAGCGGCTGCATGTGGTGGCGGTCGTAGAGCATAGCTCCGTTTACCACACCCTCGGCATCCTCGGCATAGTGCTTGAGGTTTTGGTAGTGGGTAGTAATGACTCCAAATGCTTTGCGTGAATTGAAACGTTCGAGCAAGGCCTCTGCAATAGCACCACCTATTTGTGGTTCGGTACCACCACCAAACTCGTCAATTA
>CAJGDT010000095.1 GCA_904502265.1 uncultured Barnesiella sp.
CAGGTATCGCAACCTCTATAGGTCATGCTCCTCAAGCAGCCCTCATCGACCCTGCAGCTGGTTCGGTATTGGCAGTAGCCGAGGCTCTCACCAACATCGTGTGGGCTCCCCTCGCCGATGGTCTCGACAGCGTATCGCTCAGTGCCAACTGGATGTGGCCTTGCAAGAACGAAGGCGAAGATGCTCGTTTGTACAAAGCTGTAGAGGCATGTAGCGACTTTGCTTGCTCGTTGGGTATCAACATCCCCACCGGTAAGGACTCACTCTCAATGACTCAAAAGTATGGTCAAGAGAAAGTATTCTCACCCGGTACAGTCATTATTTCGGCCGGTGCTGAGGTTAGCGACGTACGCCGCGTTGTATCACCCGTGATGCAAAACAGAGCCGATAGCGCCATATACTACATCGACTTCTCATTCGACAGCCTCAAGCTCGGTGGCTCGGCATTTGCCCAATCATTGGGTTCAGTAGGTGCCGAATGTCCCACTGTACAAGATACCGAGTACTTTGCCAACGCATTTGGCGCAGTACAAGAGCTCATCAAGCGCGACCTCGTATTGGCCGGCCACGATATCTCAGCCGGTGGTATCATCACCACATTGCTCGAAATGTGCTTTGCCAACGTCGAGGGTGGTATGGAAGTAAGCTTCGATGCTATTCCCGAGAAAGACCTCATCAAAATACTCTTTGCCGAGAACCCCGGTGTGGTAATGCAAACAGCTTGTCCCGAGGAGTTTGAGAAGGTACTCAAAAATGCAGGTGTTGGCTTCTTGCGCATCGGTAAGCCCAGCGAGGAGCGTCACATCATGATCGAGAAGAATGGTGCCAACTATCAGTTCTTCATCGACCACTTGCGCGACGTATGGTATGCATCGTCATACTTGCTCGACCGCAAACAAAGTGGCGAAGAGTGTGCACGCGCTCGTTTCCTCAACTACAAGGAGCAACCCCTCGAGATACAAATGCCCGCCGACTTCACCGGCCGCATGGAACAATATGGTATCAGCGCCGACCGTCGTGAGCGCACAGGTATTCGCGCCGCTATCATCCGCGAAAAGGGTGTAAACGGCGACCGCGAAATGGCCTACTCACTCTACTTGGCAGGCTTCGACGTGAAAGACGTACACATGACCGACCTCACCAGTGGTCGTGAAACTCTCGACGATGTAAACATGATTGTATATTGTGGTGGTTTCTCTAACAGCGACGTATTGGGTTCGGCCAAGGGTTGGGCCGGTGGCTTCCGCTACAACGACAAAGCACGCGAGACACTCGAGCGCTTCTATGCACGTCCCGACACCTTGTCATTGGGTATTTGCAACGGTTGCCAATTGATGGTAGAGCTTGGCTTGCTCACACCCGACCACGCCGAGAAACCTCGCATGCGCCACAACGACTCGCACAAGTTCGAGAGCAACTTCATCAGCTTGGCTATCCCCGAGAACAATTCGGTAATGTTCCGTTCACTCTCAGGTAGCAAGTTGGGTATATGGATTGCACACGGTGAAGGCAAGTTTGAACTTCCCTACTCGACCGATCGCTACAATGTGATAGCACGCTACAACTACAACGCATATCCTGCCAACCCCAACGGTTCGCCCGAGGGTATTGCCGGTATTTGCAGCGCCGATGGTCGTCACTTGGCTATGATGCCCCACTTGGAGCGCGCCATCTTCCCCTGGCAATGTGCTTACTATCCCGCCGAGCGTCGTCTCAGCGACGAGGTAACTCCCTGGATTGAGGCATTTGTGAACGCTCGCAATTGGATCATGGAGAACAAGAAATAATCCTCAATAGGATACCTATAAATAAAGCCGCAATGAGAGCAACACTCCATTGCGGCTTTGTTTTTTTTTAATATCCTCCAACACACACGATTACTTGGCACGTTGAAGCCACGCTACGGCATAGGAACACGTAGCCTTGCATCCGTATCCACTCGCCTCGGCATAACGATAAGCCTCCTCGACCAAACGTGCGGCTATACCTCGGCCACCTATCTCACGGGGCACTACAGTACTCACTACATCCAACGAATGGTCAACAATACGATACTTGACATAAGCCGTGTATCCATCCACAATAATCTCAAAGCGACACTGCGCCTCATCGTGCTTTATTACATCCATTTTGCAAGAGTTTTATGTTATAAACAAAAAAATAGATAACACACTCACTTAACAAGCATATTATCTACACACGCATAGTTGTCCAGGAAGGATTCGAACCCTCACTGACAGAGCCAGAATCTGGAGTGCTACCATTACACCACTGGACAAAGTTACCATTACCGATAGGCAAAGGTGCAAAATAATTCTATTGGACATGACAACGCAAGAAGAAAAGAACAACAAATTAACATCTTTTTACACTCTTGCATCACCCCCCCTTTAAACTCAAGGCCAATAGACAAGTCAAAAAGAGTAAAAATAGTTGACCACACAAATTCATGAGATATTTATAAAAATATTTTGTTCGACACAATTTTTATTTATACCTTTACATATTATTATATATAACAACAAAACACTGTATCATGAAAAAATTACTATCGATACTCACATTAGCTTTAGCATTAAGCTCATGTATTGGTCCTATGGGTCCCCAGGGTCCACAAGGCCCTAAGGGTGAACCAGGCGAAGGTGTAAACTGGAAAGTATACGACTTTACCATCCAATCGCATCAGTGGCAACTAATAAATGGTGCCGACCAACTCAACTCATATTACATGTATCTCTTTGAGGGTAATGATGCTCCTAAGGAGTTGCGCTACGTAGTAGACAACATGGGCGAGGTATCGGGTTGCTATGTTGGCAAGCTCGATAATGAAGAGATTTTCTATCCTCTCCCCTACGAGAATTACTTTGGTTCGACCAACGATGGCGGAGGCGAAATGCTCTGGAGCGAGACGTATAAGTATGACTACACCCGTAGCAGTATCGCTTTTTATGTATACTACAGCGATTTTTATACCGCTACACCACCCCCTACATGCAAATTCCGCATGAATTTCAAGTGGTAAAAATAGTCAATACACCAAACAATATACCCTATCATGCTGTTATGACGGTATAATAGGAGAAGAATAGTTTTTTTTATCGAGGCCGAGTGACCGTGAGGTTACTGGGCCTCTCTTTTTTCAAGTACCTACAAATTACATTCGACAATACCCATAAGATGTTCGCAAATACATGAACATCATTTTTTTATATTAAATGTATATAAATCAGAAAAATTATTTTTAAATTTGCATGATTAAACACATTGAATAATTATGCCTTAACTATCACTTTGCTATAAAAAACTACAAACTTAAACAAACAAGAAAGAACACTTCTTTTTTTTATTAACTAAATAATTTTATTATGAAAAAATTCTTACTAACGATTCTGTCGCTTGTAGCTTTGGTGGCAACCGGCTACACTACAGAAAGTAGGGCAGCAACCGCTGAGACACTCGCAGTAGCGAGTATAACCCCGGCAGACGGTTCTACAGTCCCTAACATCTACGAGATCACCGTAGAGTTCAACAAGGAAGTCTGGTATGACGCCATGATGGGCTACGGTGTATGTTTGATTGACGCCGATGGCAATAAAACATTCGGCTGGGGTGCGAACTATCCTGGTTATACAGGCTACCACGAAGAGTATGGTGCAAAATTTATGCTCACAAAGAAGATTGTATTCTACCAAAGCGCTCCCATCACAGCAGCCGGAGAATACACATTCCGTCTTTATGAGGAAACTTTCAAAACCAACGACAACTCAGAGATACTTCCCCGCACAGAGTTCAAATTCACTATCGCTGGTGAATCTGCTCCCAAAGTTGTTGAGTTCAAGAGCGTAGATCCCGCAGAAGGCGAAGTAGAGTCTTTGAAAAAGATTACTATCGAAACCGACACTGAGTTTGCTGGCGCACCCTCAAATGTTACATTGACAGATGCTTCAGGTGTTGCCTATACTTGCACCACTAAGTTGTCAAACACATGGTGTGGTATCACAGTAACTCCCAGCGAGGAGATTACAACTCCCGGCACTTACACACTCACTATCCCTGCAGGTGCTTTGTACTCTTGGGCCGACCCCACAAAGAAGAATGAAGAGAAAACATTCACTTGGACTGTAACAGGTGCTACACCCGTTATCACTGCCAACTGGAGCATGACTGAGGGTCAAGTTGTTGAGACATTCAGCGATGCAACTATCGTATTCAGTGGTGTAGATGCTGTTAAGGCTACCAACTCTTATGGTTGCTACTGGCTCTATGAGAAAGATGAGAACGGTGCCTACCAATTAGCTAAAACTACCAACGATTCTCACGGTTATTTGGATGCTACTGCATCGGGTACAGCTCTTACATTGAGCGCCGACCCCATGATCTATAGCAAAGATGCCATCTCACCCTTCAGCCGCAAGGGCGACTACCGCATCGTTATCCCCGCCGGTGGTGTTTACTTCAATGGCGACAAAGCCAACAAGAACACTGAAGAGTATGTATTGAACTTCAAGATCGAGAACGATTTCGTAGAGGCTAAAGAGATTGACGCTGCGTTCACTGCTGAGCCCGCAAACAACTCAACAATCAGCGAAATCAAAGAGATCGTTGTTACTTTCACCGACTACACTTCTATCGTAGTTGCTGAGCCCGACTTTGTAATGGGTAGCAACATTCCTCAAGTACTTATTACTGATCCCGACTTTGGTATGACAATGCCCGCCGGCTACATCATGGCTCGCGCAGGTGCTGCTGCTAACCAATTGGTACTCTATGTTGATCCCCAATACACTGGTGGTATGGAGTCATATGCAACTCCCGGTGCTTACACTGTAAACGTACCTGCAGGTGTTGTGAAATTTGGTCAAGATACCAACAAAGCATTTACATTGAACTACACCGTATCGGCAGAGGTTGCTCCCGCCGAGCAAGTTGCTACATTCACCTTCGCTGACATTTGGGGCACAAGCGCCAATGTTTCAGACCTCTCAGGCACAACAGTTACTGTTGATGGTATTGAGATGACTGTAGGCAAGGGTAACGCAACATCTAACCCCATGTACAACTCAAGCAACCGCGACTTGCGCCTCAATGGTTCAGCTACTAACGCTGCAACATTGGATGGTAACACTTTGACTTTCAAAGCTCCCGAAGGCAAAGTAATTACAAGCATCGTAATGCAAAACGGTTCTAAGAACACTTACTATGGTGTATTGACAAGCAACAATGGTACTGTACGTAGCGGTAACAACGTTCCTGCATACTGGACTGGTTATTCAAACGAAGTTGTCTTCACAGCCAACCGTAACAAGTACTATGCTAACACTACTACCAATGCTCGCTATACTTCAGCCGTAGTTACTTACTACTCGGCCGATGACGCTATTATCGCAGTTTCTAAGTATGACCTCAAAGGCGATGCTATCAATACATTCAAAGGCATGGATATCACATTCAGCCGCGATGTACAAGTAATATCAGCTTTGTATGGTGGTGGTCAAACAGTTATCAAGAACGCTGCCGGCGAAAGCATGGGTACTTGTTTCTTGACAGCTAAAGGCAACACTATCACAGCAGAGTACAGCGAAGCCCTTACAGCTGGCGAGTACACACTTGTTCTCCCCGCCAACACTATCAAGACTACAGATGGTAGCATCGATCTCCCCGAGACAGCTCTTGGCTTCACTCTCAAGGCAGACAAGTTGGCCGGTGAAATCACATTCACAAGCTCACCCATCTTGGCTACTAACAAGAGTGCATCTATCGCCTGGACATCTACTTACATGCCCGGTGAGTACACTTACACTCCCCACTTCCTCACTACATTTGATGGTACAGAGCCCACTCTCGAGAACTACAAGAACAAAGGTTCGGGTAAGAGCAACTCTGTAACAGTAACTGGTGACAGCATCTTTACTTTCAAGGTACGCGCTATGAGCGTTATCGATGGTGTATGCGGTGATGTTTACGAACAAAACGTATTTATCAACCATGGTGCTGATGCTCTCGACTTCTATCGTGCTGCTACAACAATGGCTGCCGGCAACTATGTAATGTTCACCCCCGAGGCTATTGCTCACACATTCACCGATGCAACTAAGACTTATGGTTACGTACCTTCAGTGAAAGTAGAAAGCAAGAACAACATTGCCAGCGCATTTGACTACTTCGAATGGACATTCGAGGCAACCG
>CAJGDT010000096.1 GCA_904502265.1 uncultured Barnesiella sp.
CACACTCTGCGAGTCTACTTCTTACGACCTCGAGCGCACATTGGCTGTTGTCGAGGAACGTTTTGCCCCCTGGCTCTCGCAAGTCAAGTGGCTCAACATGGGTGGTGGCCACCTCATGACTCGCAAGGGATACGACGTAGAGCACCTCATCAAGTTGCTCACCGACTTCCGTTCGCGTCATCCTCATTTGCAGGTTATTATGGAGCCGGGTAGTGCATTTGCTTGGCAAACCGGTACACTCGAAACTACTATTGTCGACATCGTCGAGAATCACGGCATTCGCACCGCCATCCTCGATGCCTCTTTTGCTTGCCACATGCCCGACTGTCTCGAGATGCCCTACAAGCCTGCCATTCGCGGTGCTAAAGAGGGTGGGGAAGCCCCCTACACCTACCGCATGGGTGGCAACTCATGCCTCAGTGGCGACTTCGTGGGCGATTGGAGTTTCGATGCACCCCTCGCCATCGGCGACCGCATCATCTTCGAGGACATGATTCACTACACCATTGTCAAGACTACCATGTTCAACGGTGTGCCTCACCCCGCTATCGCCGTTCGCAAGCTCGACGGTACAACTCAGGTGTGGAAACAGTTCACATACGAAGACTACCGCAACCGCATGGGATAACCCACGCTTCTATATGCATTATATACAGGTGGATTTTTATTTATACCTGTTTCGAATTATTCAATAAAAGAGTATTGCCTGATAGCAGTGGTTCGACTGTTGCGAGTGGCAATACTCTCTTTTTTGTGCTTCATAATATTTTTGTTAGTTTTGGGCTGCTTCTGTAAGGATATTTATTGCTTTGCATCGAAAATAATAAATAATTTTGTATGCTTCTTAAATAACATTATGTATATTTGCCTATTGATGCATAATGCATAAATATTCTCATTGATAAATTAAAAAACCAAATAACAAATCGAATGAAAAACCTTAAATTCTCTATTTGTGCTTTTGTTGCCATGCTTTGTTGCGTGACACCACTCTCAGCACAAAAGTATCTCAACAATCCTTTGCCCGAGGCGTGGAGCGCCGACTCGCTACTCTCAACGGTTTCTCCTGCCGATGATCAGTGGTGGCTATCTTTTGGCGATACCTGCCTCACCGCGCTCATTGACGAAGCGGTTGCCGGCAACTACGATTTGATGGCGGCTACTAAGCGCATTCAAGTAGCTAAGTCTATGTACAATAGTGCATTGGCTGGTTATTCGCCTGTAATCGGTGTTGGTGCCGATTGGGTCAACAATCAATCGAGTGGCAATCTCATGCCTGCATCTACCGACCCCACTTTGTCGCGCTATCTACAAGCCGACTTGTCTGTAAGTTGGGAGATTGACCTTTTCGGTAAGATATACTTCCGTGCCAAGGAGAGCAAGGAGCAATACAATGCCACCAAGGAGGAGTACAATGCAGCAATGATAGCCCTCTGCGCGCAGTTGGCCAATAACTATATCACCCTGCGCACCTATCAGGCTCAGATGCAAGTGGCTGAGAGCAACATCCTCTCGCAAATGGCTATCCTCGATATTACTGAAACTCGCTTCAATACAGGTCTTGCCTCGGCGCTCGATGTTGCTCAGGCCAAGACTGTATATCTCGGCACTCGAGCCTCTATTCCTCAACTCAAGGCTGCTATCGATCATCAAATCAATATCATAGCTGTACTGTTGGGTAAGTACCCCAACGAGGTCTACAACCGCCTGGCTACCCCTGTCGAGCATTTCGATTTCTTGCAAATCGTCAGCGTTGGTATTCCCTACGACCTTTTGCGTCGTCGTCCCGACATTCGTCAAGCCGAGTACAATATCGCTGCTCAGGCTGCTGCCGTGGGTGTTGCCATTACCGATTTCCTTCCCTCTGTTTCGCTCAATGGTAGTGTAGGATACGCCTCAAACAACCTCGATAAGTTCTTCGACCAAGGCAGCTTGGCTTTCAACATCACACCCTCTTTCCGCTGGACTCTCTTCAACGGTACCAAGCGTATACAAGCACACAACGCTGCTAAGGCTCAGATGCACGCTGCTGTCGACAATTACAACAACACGGTATTGATGGCGGTGCAAGAGGTGGAGACTGCCATGTCGGCTTACAAAAATTCGGTTAAGCAATTGGTATTCTTGCGCGAGTTGGTTAATCAAGGTCAACTTACCCTCGACCTCTCTATCGACCTTTACAAGAACGGTCTCGTCGACTTCCAGACTGTACTCGATGCTCAACGTCAATCACTCTCTTATCAAAACTCGCTCGTTGAGACTCGTGCTGCTTCTGCCAAAGCTATAGTTAATCTTTACCAAGCACTCGGTGGTGGTTGGTCTAACAATCAGTAATCCCTCTATAATACATACAATTATGAACAATCGTATTCTCCTCTCTTTAATCCTCACTACCGCCTGCATGGTTGGTTGTCAAAACAATGAGAATAATGCTGTACAACCCACTGCGCCTAATATTTCAGTGGCTACAGCTATCCAAGACTCTGTTACTCTATATGCTTCATATCCCGGTTATCTCGAAGCTAAAAATATAGTTGACCTTGTGGCTCGTGTCCCTGGTTTCCAAGTAGCATCGGACTATGTTGCCGGACAACCCGTGGCAAAGGGTGACACACTCTTCATTATTGAGCCTACTCAATACCAAGATGCCGTGGAGCAAGCCGAGGCTGCTTTGGCTACTTGCAAGGCCGAGCTTTATTATGCCGAGAACAACTATAAGCGCATGAAGGATGTTGCCAATACCAACGCTATCAGCGAGATTGACTTCATCAAGTCTGAGGCTGCTTATTACAAAGCCGAAGCTGCAGTGATGAATGCCGAGGCTGCATTACGTTCGGCTCGCACCCAACTCAGCTATTGCTACATTACTGCGCCATTCTCGGGTCGTCCCAATACTTCTAAGTATGGCGATGGTGATTATGTCAATGCCTCTTCATACATGGCTACTATTTATCAAGATAACCAAATGTACGCATACTTCAGCATCGACGATGCTCAATACATGAAGCTTATCCAAAATCTCAAGAACAACCGTACCTCTCTTGGTCACGATGCTGTAAGATTGACTTTTAGCGAAAATCTCCCTCACGAGTACAAAGGCTACATCGACTATATAGCTCCCAATATTGACCTTACCACCGGTACTCTTCGTGTTCGCATCGTGGTAGATAACCCCTATAACGAACTCAAACACGGTATGTACGCTACTATTCACATGCCCTATACTCGTAGCGAAAAGGTGCTTATGGTGCGCGATGCTTCTATCGGAACCGACCAAGTGGGCAAGTATCTTTACACTGTCAACGACTCTAACCGTGTCGTGATGCGTCATATCGAGATTGGCGAACTCTACAACGACTCTTTGCGCATCGTATACAAGGGTATCAACCCCGGCGAAAAGTATGTATCGCTTGCCTTGCAAAAGGTTCAAGAGGGTATGATTATCAACCCCGTTGAGTGATTTTTTCCTTATTTCTTAATGTAACAAATAGTGATAGTATATGATATCCAAGTTTTTTGTTAAGCATCCCATTTTTGCTACAGTATTGGCTTTGGTAATGGTGTTGGCGGGTGGTATCACACTCTTTACACTCCCCATTGCTCAATACCCCGATATTACTCCGCCTACCGTACAGGTTACTGCCATATATCCCGGTGCCGATGCCGAGACAATTGCCGAGACAGTAGGTGTGCCTATCGAACAGCAAGTCAACGGTGTCGATGGTATGATTTACATGAGTTCGACATCTTCTTCTACCGGTCAATACACCCTTACTGTTACCTTCGAGGTAGGTACCGATATTGACATGGCTACCGTATTGGTACAAAATCGCGTTAGTACAGCGCAAAACTCGCTCCCTCAGGCAGTTATTCAACAAGGTGTTACCACCAAGAAGCAATCGACAAGTATTGTCTTGTTCTTGGCACTCAACTCCGAGGAGGAGGAGTACGACGGTCTCTATCTCTCTAACTATGCCAACCTCAAGATTATCGACGAGCTCTCTCGTCTGCCGGGTGTAGGTGGTGTTACCATCTTCGGTGCCGATAAGTATAGTATGCGTGTGTGGCTCAAGCCCGACATCATGCGCATGCGTGGTGTAACAGCGGCTGAGGTCTACAATGCAATTGCTTCGCAAAACATTGTTTCGCCTGCCGGTAGTGTGGGTCAACAACCTATTTCTTCGCCCGAAGCTTTCCAGTTTACGCTCAAAACTGACGGTATGATGAACGATGTATCGCAATTCAGCGACATCATCATTCGCTCCGATGGTAAGGGTGGATATTTGCGCCTAAAGGATGTCGCCACAATTGAATTGGGTAGTGCTACTTACAACGTAGCTGCCAAACTGAATGGTAAGGAAGCTGCCGCCATTGGTATCTATCAGCTCCCCGGTTCTAACGCGCTCGATGTGGCTCAAGGTGTACGTGCCAAGATGGACGAGCTGCAACAATACTTCCCCGAGGGTGTTACCTACGATGTCGTGCTCGATACTACCGAGTTTGTTACTGCCTCTATCGAAGAGGTGCTCATTACTTTTGTTGAGACTACACTCATCGTTATGCTCGTGATTCTGCTCTTCTTGCAGAACTTCCGTGCTGTGATTATCCCCTCTATCACTATTCCTGTGTCGCTCATTGCCACATTTGCTGTCATGCAGGTCATGGGCTTCTCTATCAACACGCTCACACTCTTTGGTTTGGTATTGGCTATTGCCATTGTGGTCGACGATGCCATTGTGGTGGTCGAGAATGCCACTCGTCTGCTCGATACAGGACAGTACACTCGTCAAGAGGCTGTTATCAAGGCGATGGAGGAGATTACAGGCCCTGTTATCGGTGTTGTTTTGGTATTGCTTTCGGTATTCATCCCCACTGCATTCATTGGAGGTATTACCGGTGTGCTCTACAAACAATTTGCCTTGACTATCGCAGTGGCTACTATCTTTAGTGGTCTCAACTCACTCACACTTACACCGGCTCTGTGTGCGCTATTCTTACAACCTACTCGCGAAACAAAGTTCTGCGTTTATCGTTGGTTCAACAAGGGATTTGATGTTACGCTTGCCGGTTATGTTAACATCATCACTTCGATGATCAAGAAGCCTGTGATGGCCATGATGGTATTCTTGGTACTCTCTATCGGTGCATTCTATGGCTTTATGAAGTGGCCTTCATCATTTATTCCTGCCGAGGACTTGGGTTATGTCATCACCTCTGTTCAGTTGCCCAATGCTTCAGCTTTCGATCGCACAGCCGAGGTTACCGAGCGTCTTGAGAAGATTATTATGCAATATCCCGAAGTTGAGAATGTGTTGGCTATCAATGGTTTTTCTACACTTTTCGGTTCGCAATCATCCAACATGGGTACTTTCTTCGTAGTACTCAAGCACTGGCATGAACGTCCTGGAGCCGAACACAGTGCCGATGCTGTTGTTGCTCGCATCAATCGTGATGCTGCTGCCATACAAGAGGCTATTATCTTTGCTGTCAATCCGCCTGCTATCCAAGGTCTGGGTAATACTGGTGGTCTTGAATGGCAACTTGAAGATATCAACAACCAAGGTGTTTTGGCTGTCGAGCAAGCTTTGAGAACGCTCAAAGCCGACTTGAAAGACTATCCCGCTTTAGGTTCTGTTACATCTTTCTTCGAAGGCTCTACACCGCAATACTTTATTGAGTTCGACCGTAGCCGTGTCGAGCTTATGGGGCTTAATATCAAGGATGTATTCCAAGCTCTATCATTCCAAATGGGTGCAAGTTATGTCAATGACTTTACCGAGTTTGGTCGCGTATATCAAGTGAAAATCAGTGCCGATGCTGCTGCTCGTGCCAACATCGACGATGTTCTCAAACTCAGTGTCAAGAATCGCGACGGACTCATGGTTCCCTTCGCTGCCTTTACTAACATTAAGTCGGTGATGGGTCAAAACCTTGTTACTCGCTACAACATGTATCCTTCGGCCTCTATCACAACACTCCCTGCTGCCAATGCAAGCTCTACGCAGGCTATCTTGGAAACAGAGCAACTCGTTAAGGAGAAGTTGGGTAATAACTTCGCCCTTAGCTGGACCGGTATGGCCAAGCAACAGAAGGAGTCAGGCTCTTCGGTAACAATCATCTTTGCCCTGGCTATTGTCTTGGTGGTATTCGTGTTGGCTGCTCAGTACGAGAGTTGGACCG
>CAJGDT010000097.1 GCA_904502265.1 uncultured Barnesiella sp.
CCAGTCGCCTACATTCAACATCTTGTTGGCCGAGAGTTGCACACCGGCTACCAAGCCCAACAGAAGATTTTGAAACACCAACATCAATACGGCTGCCGATGCGCCCAAACCGGCAAGCAGATTTACGGGCGACTTATCGACGATAATACTTATCATAATGATGATAGCCAATGCCCATAAAAGCACTTGCAACATCTGAGAAAAACCTCTAACGGGCTTATTGCGGAACGAGTCGGTATCCTCTAAGATATGGGCAAAAGCCGAAATAAAAGAGACCAAAAAGCGCAAAACAATGGCTACCATATATATCCAGCACAAACGCTCTGCAAGGTCATACAATGCATCGTTGCCTACAAACACAAAGGGCATAAAGACTACCAACAATATAGACGGAATGACTGCCAACATATTGTCGAGAACCTTTTGGTCAAGCAACACATCGTCCCATCCGGCCTTTGACACCCGCACAATACGGCGCACGACTTTGTTAAGAACCAATTTTGTCAATCGGTCGACAATGGCTACTACCAATAATAGGATACTTGCCGAAACAAGCTGCTCGACCCACGTAAAATGAGCGGCATCAATGTGAAACCATTGTAAGATTATCGTTCTCCAGTTTTCCATATTATCACAATTCTACAATATCTTTTTCTTGTTCTTTATTACCGAAAGGAATATTATATCCTACTGTATAGGTAAATCCAAATCCTCCTTCTTGCGGACCAAAACCAGGTATATAATAGGGCTTACCATACTGTGAACTACCGCAATCTATCAGCAAACGGTATCGACCCGACCAGCCCATATAGAAGTTCTTGTATATCTGTACACGCAATACGACAGCTATCTCGCCCCAATGAGCAAATGCCGTCTCCTGGGGTGTAGAGGTCACTATTGAACTATCCCAGTAACTATCACTGAGGGATATATTATCCCAATTATACTTAAACGATGTGAGACCATAGCGCAGACCAACACCCACAAAGCTCTCCGAGCCATTGTTGTAAAAGAAATTGTAATTAAGACCTACCCTTCCATACAACGAAGGTGCACAATTGAATGTATAATTGTTATTGGTAGGCGTATACTGGGCTGTACCTACACCCACCTCTATTACAGGGAAAAAGCGATGATACAGGTCGAGCTCGACCCCCACCTCATAGCTACCATATTGTGTACCCAATAAGTTCATCACAGGTGCCGAAATATCGGCTGTTATGAGCAATCCACCCAACAGAGGGGCATTGTGTATAGGTTTTGCATCAGCCACAGTATCGGCCGTAATGGTATCAAGACGCGCTTTCTCTATCTGCTTGGCTATAATTTCCATAGGTAGGTCATTACTCTCTACAGGTGTAACGACACGTTGCGCCGATGCCGACACAATAGCCAACGACCAAAGTGCCACACAAAGCAATATGAATTGTATAGTTTTATTGTGCCACATAATAATAGAGTCGCAAAGTTTCTTCATCAACATTCGTTACCACGTCTACCATGACAGCAGCCGAGTCGAGCATATAAGTGGTATAAGAAAAATCGTCTATCTGATAATTAAATGTTACACCACAATCGGCCGATATAAAATGCGGATAGCGTGTATAAATAAAAGTAAGCGTATCGCATATGCCATATTGAGCCAAGGATTTCATATCGTAACGAATGACAAAACGTGTTGTATCGGAATCGTTGCGAAATGGTAGCGAAAATGATGTTACACGCTTACCACAATCGACTATCATCGCGCCCGACTTTTGCCCTATACCATATACCGAAATTGAGTCTACCGAAATAGTTTTATCAGGCATATTAGAGGCATATAGCGCCGCCTTGGGAATGCTTGTACGATTCTCAAAGCAACCATTGTCGCAGCCAACAACAAGTGTCATAAGAGCCACAACAAGAAGAAATATAAATCTGCGTTTTATCGCCATACAACAATTTCGTCTATCGTTTTACGTTTTTTGGGGGAGGGTTCACTTTCCACAGGATAACCTATAGGCAGCAGTACCATTGGCTCAACATTTGAAGGAAGTTCCAGGAGTTGGGCACAAGCTTCGACATCGAAGTTACAAACCCAACAAGTTCCCAAACCACATTCAGTTGCAGCCAAAGCTAAATGTTCGGTTGCAATAGCAATATCTATATCACAATGGTCCTTGCCGTCTGATGCTCTATGCCACGATTCATTGTGATTTCCACACACAACAATGCAACATGGCGCACTATTGAACCACTCACGATGATACACCGCTTGCAAGCGACGTAACATATCAGGCTCACGTACCACCACAAAAGTCCAAGGCTGGTAGTTGACGGCCGATGGTGCCATACGAGCCACCTCCAAGATGTATTGTAAAACATCATCGGGCACAGGTTGCTGCGCGTAATTGCGAGTGGCATGCCGTTGCCGTGACAGAGACAAAAGATTTCCCTCCATGATCGGCTGCATTAATCCAATACCTTGGCTAAATGATACTTATTGCGATCGGCTGCGTTGCGCGAAATTAGCTCGCCCAAGAAACCTGTAAGGAACAACTGAGTACCCAATACCATCGATGTGAGCGACACATAGAAATAGGGCGAATCGGTCACACCGGTACGCACACCACATATCTTCAATATCACAACTATCATCACAGCTATAAAGCCAATAATAAACATGAGACTACCCAACAAGCCAAAGAAGTGCATGGGCTTGACAGCGAATTTCGAGAAGAACCACAAAGTCATCAAATCAAGATAACCATTAACAAAACGGTCAAGTCCGAACTTTGTAGTACCATACTTACGAGCCTGATGTTGTACCACCTTCTCACCGATGCGGGTATATCCTGCATTTTTAGCCAGATATGGCATATAACGGTGCATATCGCCATATACCTCAATATTCTTTACAACCTCACGACGATAAGCCTTCAGACCACAATTGAAGTCATTCAATATTATACCAGTAACCTTACGTGCAGTAGCGTTGAATAACTTGGTAGGGATAGTCTTTGACAACGGATCGTAACGCTTCTTCTTCCAACCCGAAACAAGGTCATAGCCATCTTCCTTAATCATGCGATACAATTCGGGAATTTCATCGGGGCTATCTTGCAAGTCGGCATCCATCGTGATAACCACATCGCCCTGTACACGCTCAAAGCCTACGTGCAAAGCCGGAGACTTGCCATAATTGCGACGGAAAGAGATACCTTTCACACAGTCATTTTTCTCGCGAAGCTGCTCTATTACTTGCCATGAATTATCGGTACTGCCGTCATTGACAAACCATATTTCGTAAGTAAAGTTATTTTCTTTCATTACACGAGCTATCCAAGCCTCAAGTTCGGGCAATGACTCAGCTTCGTTATATAGTGGTATTACTAATGAAATATCCATATAGTCAATATTTTATTTGTTTTTATTTTTTCTTTCTTAATACAATAGGTGCTACTACAATGGAAAGCAAAGAGCCAAAGAATACATTTGCCCACATGGTCGACATAACCATCTGCATGGCCGATGGCAAAGCATCAGCCGAGAGCATTTTGCGCATTTCTTCCAGCGTCACACTATCCTCCATTACACCCATTTCCTCTATCATCTTGAGTGATTGAGTTGCCGCATTGGCAATGTAGTCGGGACTGATATATTGGTAAAATATATACTCAGGTATACAACTTATCAGCGAAGCAAAAAAGAAAAGCATGATACCCATCATCCACAGCATACCAAAACCCGATAAATGTCCACTTTGTTTATGAAAGCGCATAAGCACATAGTAAAGCATCACCGGAGTTCCTATAAACAACAACATGGCCACGGTATTGAATAGTGGCGAATACATCCCGGCAATACCACATACAAAGCGTGCCAAGAGATATAAGCCCAACCATACACCACCTTCCATGGCATACATCAACAGGCTTTTTCTTTGTATTTTCTCGGTCATTTTATACAACATTATATTAATGTGCAAATATAAGCACAAACGGGCAAGAAATATGAAGTTTGCTTCAATATTTTTTACCGCAATGTCAGTATATACGAGAGGATAACCTTATTTTGAGAGCTAAACAACTAAATTCATGAAGTATTGAACCAAGTACTTTGAGAATATGGCACACTGATTATAAACATCACAACTAAGTAATTCAACCTATAAAGTTTCTTATCGGTAGGTTGAAGGTTGTATCGCATATTTTATTAATTTTGCATGCTGAATAAAGAGCAAATAAGACGTGATATACCCCGACAATTTTGAACAGAAAATAGGTTTCGACCAGATACGCCACATGCTGCAAGAGCAATGCTTAAGTTCACTTGGGCGTGATTTGATAGACGATATAACCTTCATGACCGATTACGATGCAATACTTACCGCGTTGCATCGCACCGACGAAATGATGCAAATTGAGCGTAGTGACGAGGATTTTCCCACAAACTACTTTTACGATGTGCGTCCCATGCTCAAACGCATACGTATCGAAGGAACTTTTATCGATGTAAGCGAGCTTTTCGACCTACGACGCTCACTCGAAACAATACGCCGAGTGGTATCATTCTTCAAGGCCCAAGAAGATGAGCAGCCCCTATACCCCTACCTATCGGATATGTCGGGGGATATAATTGTATATCCTCAACTGATAAAAGAGATAGACAATATACTCGACAAGACCGGCGGTATACGCGACAATGCATCGCCTGAGTTGGCAACCATTCGTCGCAACTTATCGGCTACAATGGCCGGTATATCACGTAGCCTCAATAATATCCTGCGCCATGCTCAAAGTGAGGGATATGTCGATAAAGATGTAGCACCCACAGTACGCGATGGACGCTTGGTAATACCTGTAATACCTACATTTAAGCGCAAAATACGAGGCATCGTACACGACGAATCGGCAAGTGGTAAAACGGTATATATCGAACCGGCCGAAGTAGTAGAGGCCAACAACCACATACGTGAATTGGAGATAGAAGAGCGCCGCGAAATTGTGCGCATCTTGACTGCATTTACAGATACTCTACGACCTCATGCTCAAGAGATTGCCTCGTCATACGATTTTCTGGCAGAGATTGATTTTATACGAGCTAAAGCTCTCTTTGCCATAAATATCGATGCCACCCTTCCTCACATTGAACATGAGTGCCAGATCGATTGGTATCACGCCATACACCCCCTACTCCTACTTGCTTTGCGCCGGCAAAACAAGGAGGTAGTTCCCCTCAATATCACCCTCGACTCGCGCAATCGCATATTACTCATATCGGGCCCCAATGCCGGAGGTAAATCGGTATGTCTCAAAACTGTAGGTCTATTGCAATACATGATGCAGTGCGGAGTACCCGTACCTATGTACGACAACTCGCACATGGGCATATTCGAGAGTATATTTATTGACATTGGCGATGAGCAGTCGATAGAAGATGACTTGAGTACCTATAGCTCTCACCTCTCGCACATGAAGCAATGTGTGCGCCATTGCAACGAGCGTTCGCTCCTGCTAATTGACGAGTATGGTGGTGGTACCGAACCACAAATAGGTGGTGCTATTGCAGAGGCCTTGCTCGAACGTTTCAATTCACGCAAAGCATTTGGAGTCATTACTACCCACTACCAAAACCTCAAGCACTATGCCGAGGAAGCTGATGGCGTAGTAAACGGAGCCATGCTCTACGACCGCCACCACATGCAACCACTCTTTACCCTATCGATAGGCAATCCGGGCAGTTCGTTTGCCATAGAGATAGCTCGCAAGATAGGTCTTTCGGAGGATATTATCGCCTCGGCAAAGGAGAAGGCGGGCTCGGAACATATAGACCTCGAAAAGCAGTTGCGCGAGGTTGCACGAGATAAGCACTATTGGGCGCAGAAGCGTGAGCGCATACGCCAAAC
The DNA here is from genome assembly GCA_904502265.1 of uncultured Barnesiella sp. Lineage (GTDB taxonomy): Bacteria > Bacteroidota > Bacteroidia > Bacteroidales > Barnesiellaceae_A > Barnesiella_A. The sequence goes on from CAJGDT010000097.1 coordinate 5,891, forward strand.
TGACCGCAAGGTTGAGGAGATGGAGCAGTCGCTTTCGGCTCAACTCTCCACCATACGCGAGGAGCGTAACCGCATATTGCGTGAGGCAAAGGCGGAGGCGAAGCAGTTGGTAGCAGAGGCTAACCGCCAGATCGAAAATACGATTAAGGGTATCCGTGAGGCGCAGGCCGAGAAGGAGCAGACCAAGTGGTTGCGTCGTGAGTTTGACGAGTTCCGTGATGAGGTAGAGAATAGCGATAATGTTGCC
>CAJGDT010000098.1 GCA_904502265.1 uncultured Barnesiella sp.
GGCCAATCGGCCACAGAGGGTGTTGTGGTAGCAGGGTTCATGATAACGTATGCCATCTTTTGTCCTTGAGTGGGGAACGATGTGGCTGTCCATGTGTAGGTATCTTCGTTATCCATATCGAGGAAGCTCCAACCGATATTACCCGGAGAGTTGATGGCAAAGTCGGGGTGAGCCTCAAAGTCTTCGAAGTAACCATTGGTAGCCTCGGGGTTGTTCCATCGCAAGGTTACATCCTTGTTGTAAATGTCGACCACGTGCAGGCCGTAAGGCGCACCATCCTCAGCTGCCGAGAGACGTTGTGTCACTGCAGGAGTAGGATATACTCTTGCTTCGGTTGTGGGACGATTCTCGGGCTTCATTTTTTTCATCATATCGCTATTGTCGGCATAGCTATAGAGCAAGCATCCGGCCGCGATAATGATAGAAGGAAGCAGATATTTAGTGTGTTTCATTTCGAGTGTAATTATGATTATTTCACGATAAGTTTGACGGTTTTGCTCTCATTCTCTTGGCTCATATTAACCAATACAATACCCTTGTAGTCGTTCATGCCGATGCAGTGTGTCGCGGCACTGTCTACTACTTGATTGTAGAGTACTATACCCTCGGGAGTGGTGCATAGTATATGAGTAGGAGTGGTAATACCAGAGAGGTATATATTGCCGTTCTCGGCATATATATCGACATTGTCGGCTTGGATATTCTCGACACTGCCCGAATAGCTGTAGAATGCCGGCTCAGAAGCGTCGAAGTAGAGGATACCATCGCCCGAGTATACAACTACGGCATATTCTTTGCCGGTAGTAAACTCGCCTTCGTAGGTTTCATTGATGACAATGCTGTTTTCTTGAACAGCTCCCGATGTGAGCAATTCCCACACATATCCGTCATTGTATGCGATGGTGAAATAACGCACTTGAATGTTGCGACCACCATGGCGGCAAGTGAGGCGGAGTTTTTGGTATACACGGCCGGTGAGATATTCGCTCAACATCATCTCGATACCTTCGGGATTGTAAGTATTGAGGTTGGCAGCCGGACCAATTTGTTCCCAATATTCGCCGTCTTCGCTACCCTCTACGGTAAGGGTTGTATTGCCGGTGGGGCCTGATGTAGTAACAATGAAGATGAGGTCGGTAATTCCGTCGGGGAAGGAGCGTGTCTCAAGAACACCGTCGCCGGTGAAGAATGCCGATCCTGTTGACAACTCTACGTCGCCTTCAACAACTGCCCAGTCGGAGGGCGGGAAGAACATAGCCGTGTTATACACCTCGTCGGTTACCTCATAAAACTCGAGGTGGTAACGGGCTGCGTCCTCAACGGGAGTCCACTCTACCTCAAGGGCGTTGTTGTTGATAAGACCAAACTTGGTGAATTGGGGAGTATCCAACTTGCTTGCCAAGTAGATTTGCCACAACCACAAGTTGCTTTGCAACTTCTCGGATGTACACACGAGTGCAATATATACCTCTTGTCCGGCGTAGGCCGAGAGGTCAACCTCTTCGGGTACTTGGTAGCCAAAGTTGTCGGCAAAAGAGAATTGTTTTACCAAGTGGAAGTCCTCTATTTCGCGTGAATGGGTTGATACATATACGTCGAGTTTCTCAACTGCAGCTTGTTCGACAATACCACGTACGAAGTACAAGTGACCGTTGTCGGGCACAAGCATGCGGGTAGAGATAACCCAGTCGTCGGCATTGTTCCAGTAGTCAAATTGGTAGAGAAGACCTTGTGTAGCATCGTCAAACACCCATGTTGTACCGTCGCCATTGTTGTCGACAATTTTCCAACAGTCGGGCTCACCGTCGCTCCATGACATAAAGTCGGCGATGTAAGGTGCTACAGCCAAGGCACATTCGGTCTTGACAGGTATTGCTGCACCATACACAGTAGTGTTGTCCTCGAGGCGCATGAAAGCACGTACATAGTAGAGCGTACCGGGGTTAAGGCCTGTGATGGTATAGTCAATAGTGTTGTTTGTTGCTACAATAGACTGGGGTGAAGTGGTAATGTTGGGATTTTGGTGTGTATCCCAGCAGAAGCCCATCTCAATGATAGCTTGATTACTCTTTTCGATAGTAGCAGTAACCTCCAACGAGGTGTCGCGCACGTTGCGGGGCAGCTCGGTGCGGATGATAGGCAGGTCGGCAACACCACCTTTAACCTGGAAGTGGATAACGCCGTCTTCTTCGCGAATATTGGTGATAGGAGTGTTGGTGGGTTCGCCTGCCCAGTTGATAGCATTGGGATTGCTAAAGTCGGTGAACTGAGTGTTACCGGCGCGTCCTGGGTAGGTGTCGCCGTTGCGTGTATTGGTGTCGTCTATACCGTCGGCGGGCTTGATGTAAATGCAACGGTGACGACTATTGTTGTTGGGCGCATTATACGACCAATACTCTTTGACCATCTCGTCGGTGTAGTCGTAGTGATATATGAGCAAACCATGTGCGGGGATGTATGCGTCCCAGCCGGTTTTTTGACGGTTTTCAAGAACAAACCACTCATGTCCTGTACCTGCGGCACGGTTGGGTTGTGCATTGATGTAGTAGGCAACATTCTCGCCCAGCGAGTTGAGGCTGATATCGGCAGCCTCGTTGAGTTCGATAGGATTGCACCATCCCATTTGTGAACGTTCGAAAGCCATTAGGTAGGGAGGAGTGCGGCTTTCGTTGTTGTAGCTACCCGATGCGAACATTGAGTAATCGCCGGGATCGAGACCATATCCATCGGTGTATTGGTCGGTGTCGTAGGTATCTTTAAGACCGAGTACATGACCAAATTCGTGTGCAAATGTACCAATACCATCCATCATCTCGCCACTTGCGCCTACAAACTCGGCCGAGCAACCATAGGCGTTGATAATGGTATTGTCGATGGTGAGAGAGAACTCGTCGAGAGTCCAGCTGTGCGGCCACATATCGTCGCCGTTGCCGGTACTTGCTTCGCTATAGCCGGCATACACAACGTTTACGTTGTCCATATAGCCGTCCTTATTGTTGTCAAAAATCGAGAAGTCGAGGTTGGGGTTGTTTTGCTTGGCTATATTACAAGCATCTACAATCATGGCGCGGGGATTGGTGTCTTCGCCAGTTTCCTCCGAGTTGCCTGCATAGTAGAGTTGAGGATAAGGAAGTGTGTAGGGACCTAATACAGTGAAATGGGGTACGAATTGTCCCATAGAGTTGTCTCGGTAGTAGTCTTTCACACTACCGGTTCCGCCGTTCACGCTATATCCTTTTTCGTTAAGCCAGATGTCGAAGTCGTGATTGGTGAAGGTAAAAGCACGATCGCTGAAACCTACAAGGATAACAAGATATTGGCTCTCGGCAGCCTCCTCTTTGGCGGCACGTTGCACGCCGTTGTGGAGCTGTGCGGTTCGGGGAACTGTTACACGAGGAGCTTTGCGAGTAATAGTAGCCTCTTGCACCATTTGAGCATGCCACTTCTTGGCGGGAGCAAGAGTAGATATCAACATAGACTCTTGCGCTGTGCGATAGTCGGCGTTGGTGGCTACTTGTTGTGTGAGTTTTTTGTTTTCGAAATCGTAGTATTTGAAGAATCCATCGACATCCTTGCGGATAAGATAGCCGTCTTGAGTCGTGGTATAGTGGAAACTTTCATCTCCGTGCAGTCTGATAGTCAATTGTGATCCGTCGGGCTGTGTGACAGTAATGGGGTTGGGATTGGCCATGATGGCATAGGCCATTGGCATAGAGCATAAAGCTAACCCTAAAAGGAGAAAAAATTTGCGAATCATGTGAGGTAAATTGGATTTAAGAGAATATGGGTATTAAAAGGGTGAGCGCTCTCGTACGCTCACCCTTTTTGCCTTATAGATTATCGTACAGCCACCTTCTTAACTTGGTCGGCAACCTTAACGATATAGATACCTTTTTCAACAGAGAATGTTACATTGTCGTAAACGGCTTGAGCTACTACAACCTTACCTGTAATGTCGTAGATAACAACATTGGTGCGAGTACCGTTGGCAGTAACGATGATGTTGTTGCCTTTGATACGAATATTACCGTTGCTTTCTACCATGTCAACACCCGAGTAAACACCGCTGACAGTTACGTCGTAAGCGTATTGTGATGTTTGTTTGAGCAAGTAGAAGCCTGCGGTTTGAATATTGTAAGTAAGGGCATAGCCATAAGTATTTGAGTCGTAGTTTGAGTAGGCGAGAGGTATATTGTTGTCGCAACTTTCGTAGAGTTCCATAGAGAAATAGTTGCTACCTGTTACTGAGAATACACCGGGTTCAAGTTCAATACGATACCAGATAGGCTTGTCGTAAGTAGTCTCTTGCAATCTGATTGTGCCGGGTTGGATATCAATGGGTGATGAACAACCCTCACCGGGGAGAAGGTCACGAATGTTTAGAGTGAGTTTCTTGTCGGGTTGAGCTGTGATAGTCTTAACGCGGATGTAAACAGTAGTACCTTCGCTAACGATAGTGCTACCACTGAAGATTGTGCCGTCAGGACCTGATGTCATGATGGTAGTGAAGTAGTTGTTGCAGTCGGTAGCGTAGGCAATCTCGTTGTTAGAGCTGTTGTAGCCATCATAGATACTTTCGTATGCCATGTCTGAATCGATAGTGAGTACACCATCTTGCTCAACTGTGTAGCTGTAATAGAATTTACCTACAGTAGCAGGGATGGCTGTGTCGCCCAATTCGATAGCTATTGCTTTGTCGCAAGATTCACCCTCGGCGTAGTCTTCCATGCTGAGGAAGAACGTAGTAGCTTCTTCAATATTGGTAAACTTGATGATGCAGCTTTCACCGGCTACCATTTCGCACTTGTTGATATTGGCAATCTTGGTGGCAGGATAATAACCATCCCATGAGTTGCAACCACGAAGGAATGTCACACCGATGGTAACGTCTGTGTCAACAACCAACCAACCTGTTTGTGTGGCAGTGTAGCTGTAATAGAGTTCGCTACCGGCAGCAATCTCGTTCTCGCCTGCAGTAGCTGCAATTGCGTTGTTGCAAGTAGTACCTGCTGAGATGGTTTCGTAGTAGATTTTGAAGTTGAATGAGTTGATACCTTCATTGCAAGTCCACTTAATCAAGTAGGCATTGCCACCTTGTACTTCGGCTTTGGCATATTTATCGCCTTGACCCAACGCAGTGTATGTCTCGTATTCTTTGAATATTTCTACACGGCTGTTGTTGATGTTAGCCTCGTTGGCATCGGCAATGAGGAAGCAGTTGTCACCGGCAGGAACTTGTACCTTATACCAGTAAGTTCCATTGTACTTGGGCAATGTTACAGGCTCGTCTATTGAAGTGATTGTGAAGGCATCGTATTCGCTATCACCGGCTTTTGCCTTTTCAAGATTTATAGTGAAAGTACCATCTTCGGCTGTAGCCTCAGTTTTTTCGATTTTGATTACATAGGTGAAGCCACTGTATACTTGTGCGCGAAGAGCCATGTAACCGGTTACCATGCATTCCTCAGAGTAAGCTGTACAAGACTTCCACAAAGAGATTGTGTTGCCGGCAAAGCTTTCTTCTGAATCAATTACGAGGAAACCTTCTTCAGTCACGGTGTAACCATAATAGTATGTACCGGCCTCTTTGGGCAATGTGTTTACTGCAGCACCTTCGAAGGGGAAGTCGCAAGATTGACCTTCAACAGGGTGTGTAAGTACGGCCCATGCGTAGCAGGGTGAGTATGCGGGGAATGCGAAAATGTAAGTTTTACCTGCTTCTACGGCATATTTACCTACATATTCTGAAGTGGTGCTGTTGTAGGCAGCATCGAAAGTGCCTATTTGAGTACCGTTACATTCGTTGTAAACTTTGATGCTTGATGCACTGCCTGTGAAGTAAATCTCCAACAAGCCATCCTCCTCGCAAGTGTAAGAGAGATATGAGTCGACAGTTGAGTAGCCCTCTCTTACGCTAGGAACGAATGCTTTCTCGCCGGTGAGGATAACGGGGTCATCACAAGTCTTACCGGCGTCAACGTCGGCAGCTTCCATTGAGATAGAGAAAGAAACCGAAGTTTGTGCCCAACCACCTATTTGGAGGTAGATAGTTTGTCCTGCCGATACGGGGAATGCTGTACCTGTGTTGAGGTAGATACCCGAGATGTTGGTGTTAGAGCTACCGTCGAGCGA
>CAJGDT010000099.1 GCA_904502265.1 uncultured Barnesiella sp.
GGCCTTGCAAAGCAGGGAATGATTCCTGTGGTTGCCTTGTATTCTACCTTTCTGCAGCGTGGTTATGACCAGCTGATTCAGGATATTGCTATGCTGCGGCTGCATGTGATATTTGCCATTGACCTCAACACCTTCAAGGAACGAGGTCGCATTACGAACCTTACGTCACCTCGCTATATGCACTTTGTCTCGGATGAGAAGGCCTATGTAACACAATTGTGGGACAATCGAATTTTCATTGTTAATCCTCGTTTATATAAGATTACCGGATATATCGAGTGTCCCAATATGACTATGGAGTCGGGCTCTACCGAGCAAATGGTGCAGTATGGTAAGTATTTGTATGTCAATTGTTGGTCGTATCAAAATCGCATACTGAAGATTGATACCGAAACCGACCAAATAGTTGATGAATTGGTTGTAGGTATACAGCCTACATCCCTTGTGCTTGATAAGAACAATAAGCTATGGACGATTACTGACGGAGGTTATAAGGGTTCGCCTTATGGCTATGAAGCACCTTCGCTCTATTGTATCGATGCCGAAACATTCACGATTGAAAAAGAGTTTCGTTTCAGGTTGGGAGATAGCCCCTCGGAGTTGCAACTCAATAAGGAGCGCGATGTGTTATATTGGCTCAACGATGATGTGTGGGCGATGTCGGTCGATGCCGAACGTGTGCCGGTGCGTCCCTTCTTGGATAACAAAGGCACTATATATTATGGACTTACCATTAATCCTCATAATGGTGATGTATATATAGCCGATGCTATCGACTACCAGCAGCAAGGTAAGGTATATCGTTATACCAATAATGGTGTGTTGATAGACGAATTTTATGTAGGTATAATACCGGGTGCATTTTGTTGGAAATAAAATGATATAATGATGAAACCCAGATTGATATTGAGCTTTCTTTTGTTTGTACTATGCGTCACCCAATCGAGTGCAATGGGCGATATAGATAAAGATGTAGAGATATCGGAAGTAACAGTGTATGGTCGAAGGCCAATGAAGGAGATTGGTACACAACTTACAAAGTTAGACTCAACGGCCCTGAAAGAAAATATTGCTCTTTCTATGGCCGATGTGTTGGCGTATAACTCATCGATCTTTGTCAAGAATCATGGCCGCGCTACGCTCTCAACAGTATCTTTTCGCGGTACTTCAGCATCGCATACGCAAGTGACATGGAACGGCATGAAAATCAATAACCCCATGTTGGGCATGACCGACTTTTCGATGATACCTTCATATTTTATTGATGATGCCTCGTTGTTGCATGGTACATCTTCGGTCAACGAAGTAGGAGGGGGACTTGGTGGTGCAGTCAAGCTGTCTACCAAGCCGGCTCAGAATCATGGTTTCGGTATGCAATATATACAGGGCATTGGTTCATTCAGTACATTCGATGAGTTTCTGCGACTTACCTATGGTGACGATCATTGGCAAGTCTCTACTCGTGCAGTCTATTCATCCTCGCCTAATGACTATGAGTATCGCAATCGCGATAAAAAGATTAATGTTTACGACGAAGACATGAATATCATCGACCAGTACTACCCAATCGAGCGTAACAAGAGTGGGGCATTTAAAGACTTGCATATCCTGCAAGAAGTATACTATAACACCGGCAAAGGTGATTGTATAGGACTCAATGCATGGTATATCAACTCCAATCGCGAGTTGGCGATGCTCACGGTCGACTATGGTGACGATACTCAGTTTGACAACCGTCAGCGCGAGGAGACATTTCGCGGTGTGCTTTCATGGGAGCACTTGCGCAAAGGGTGGAAACTCAAGGCTCAAGCTGTATATCTACACACATGGCTTGCTTATGACTACAAAAGAGATATCGGTAATGGCAATATGGCTACAATGACCTCTTCTCGAAGCACTATTAATACCATTTCTTCGCAGGTCGATAGTGAATACTTCCTAAACGATAAGTGGCTTTTTACTGCTTCATTATCGGCCAATCAGCACTTTGTATTGAGTCGTGATAAGGCTATTATCTCGCAAGAGGGTAATAATGCTATTGTGGGTTACGATAAAGGTCGTTTCGAAATGTCCGGCTCTATTTCGGCCAAATGGCAACCAATAAAACGTTTGGGATTATCGCTCGTTTTGCGAGAAGAACTTATTGGTACTCAATGGAGTCCCCTTATTCCGGCATTCTTTATAGATGGTGTCTTGTTCGAACCGGCCAATCTTATGCTTAAAGCCTCTGTGTCGCGTAATTTCAGAGCTCCCACACTCAATGACTTATATACGTTGCCCGGTGGTAATCCCGACCTGCGAAATGAACGAGGTTGGACTTATGATGCCGGTATGTCATTTGCTATAGGTCTCGATAAAATTTACTCCTTGCGTGGGTCGCTAAGTTGGTTTGAGTCATTTATTAAAGATTGGATTTTGTGGTTGCCTACAACGCAAGGATTTTTCTCACCACGCAATATTAAAGATGTACATGCTTATGGTGTAGAAACTCAAGGAAATCTTGTAGTCTATCTTCCTAAAGATTGGACTATTGACCTCAATGCAACCTTTTCTTGGACTCCCTCTATCAACGAAGGTGAGCCAATATCGCCGGCCGACAAGTCGATAGGAATGCAGTTGCCTTATGTGCCCGAATACTCCTCGTCGATAGTAGGACGCTTGTCGTGGCGCGACTGGACATTTATGTACAAATGGTGTTATTATAGCGAACGCTATACGATGTCGAGCAACGATATTTCGTTCTCGGGCAAGTTGCCCGAATACTTTATGAGTAATATATCTCTCGAGAAGCTATTAACATTTAAGTATCTCGATCTCTCCTTGAAAGGAGTCATTAACAATCTGTTTAACGAAGAGTATCTGTCGGTACTATCGCGTCCGATGCCGGGCATCAACTTCGAGGTGTTTATAGGTATCACTCCCAAATGGTGATGGATTACAATATTTCCATCACCTCTTTTAGGCAGTGTATAGTGTGCTGAGGTTCTTGTGCAGTTATGCCTCGGTGGTGGCGGTCGAAGTATATTTGTCCCCATCCGGCTTGCATGGCACCCAATATGTCGGCATCGTAATTGTCGCCTATCAGTAGGGTGTCGGCTGCTTGTGAGTTTGTTACTTCAAGTGCGTAGTCAAATAGGCGACGGTCGGGCTTGTTAATGCCTATCTCATCCGATAATACCATGCGCTTAATGTAGTGACCAATACCGGCCGACTCAAGTTTCTTGTGCTGTACCTCGATAAATCCATTACTTATGATATACAAGTTATAGCCTTTTGTTGTCAGATAATCGAGTAGTTCAATTGCATATGGTACAAGTTGCGTTTGTCGGGCAAGAGTGTCGAGGTAATACTCGTTCATCTGTTGAGCCAGGCGATTGTCGGGGTTGGGATGTTGTACCTCACGCAGCAAGTGAGCATAGCGTTCAATGATAAGAAAGTCTTTTTCAATCTTGCCATGATGATATAGTGCCCACAGCTCGCTATTCTTGGTATAATAAGCATTGCTGAAGGCCTTATAATTGGGGTAAATGTGTGCAATGTTGAGGTCGCGATACATTATCTCGAGCGACACGTGCGAGTTGGCTGTAAAGTCCCAAATCGTGTCGTCGAGGTCGATAAATATATTGCGATAGTGTGTCATGCGTGTGGTATGTGTTTTACACCAATTGCTTTATCCACTCCTCTCGGCTACCGGGCAGTAAGTCTACAACGGGTATTTCCACCATTGTGTAAGCACCGGGTTGTTGACGCATTGATGCGCGTGCTACGTTTACAAGCATTTGAGCAGTTAGGGCAGGGTTGTTGATGCTCATGTTAAACTCAAATCGTTGGTTTTGAGTCTTTCCCGATACACCCTTGCGCACCATGTTTACTCCGTGTCCCATATCAATTACATCATCAACACAAGGTACCTCTATTACGTGTGTCTCATCGTGTGCGAAGTAGGGGTCTGCTTTTATTTTTGCTGCTACTTCGTCAAGTTTGTATCCTTCGTTCAACTCAACATATACCATGCGACGGTGAATACTTGTACCTACGGGAATAGTCATCGATAAGGCAGCCTTTACACCTTCAATGGCTTTAACAGCTACGGTGTGTCCCATACTCATACCGGGGCCAAAATTGGTATAAGTAATGCCTTTAGGAGCACATGCTTGTAGCAGTGTGCGTACAACCGAGTCACTTCCGGGGTCCCATCCGGCCGATATGATTGATACACGACCATGTTCACGAGCCTTGCTATCGAGGCTGCGACGCAAATCAACGATACCCGAGTGTATGTCGAAACTATCAACTGTATTCATGCCCAATGCAAGTGCTTGCAAAGCATACTCCTCGACTTTGCGGGTGGGGGTGCAAAGGATAGCTACATCGGCATCGAGGTCGGCAAGATTGCTAGTAACGCGATAGGGCTTGAGTTCTTCGGGGATATTATTGCTGTCGCGACGAACGATACCGGCGATTTCAAAGTCGGTAGACTCATTCAATGCTTCGATAACATATCGGCCTATATTTCCATAGCCTACAACTGCTGCTTTTATCATAGTGGTAATTTTCTTTATTCGGGAGTTAATAATGGGCAAAGTTAATTATTAATTATCTATACCATGTGTCATGTTTGCGGTTTTTTTGAAAAATTAATACAACCTATTTATCGCTTATATTATCAAATATCATAACGACACTATAGTGTAAATGTGAAAACTTCTGAAAATATATAATTAATAATGTATGTGATGTGCATATTTTGTGCAAAATATTGTAATTTTGTATATCTTTAACTTGCCCTTAATGGGTTTTGTATATTGTTGATAATCAATAAATAGACCGATAATGAACTGTAAAAAACTTCTACTACCATTTTTGGCAACCATTATGCTTGTGTCGTGTGCCGAAAAACAATCTGAGACGATAAAAAGTGAAACTCGTTATCCATTGCACACTGTTACACTCAGCGACCGTGTGTTGCAAGCCGACTATACGGCTACTATTAAGGGTTGCCAGACGGTCGAGATACGGCCTCAGGTGAGTGGTATGATTACCGATATTCGCATCAACGAAGGTAGTATGGTAGGTATGGGACAAGTACTTTTTGTTATCGACCCTGCACCCTACGAGGCGGCTTATGAGATTGCTGTTGCTAACGTTAAGAGTGCCGAGGCGGCTCTCTCGACTGCTCAGTTGATGTTGGATAGTAATAAAGAGCTTTTCGAGCAGGATGTCGTTTCGGAGTTTGACCTGATGATGGCTCGTAACGACCTTGCTGAAGCTGAGGCCAAATTGGCATTGGCCCGCGCTGAGGAGACCAATGCGCACAACAACCTGTCGTATACCGAAGTGAAATCGCCCGTTAATGGTGTGGCAAGTATGATTCCTTATCGAGTAGGTGCGTTGGTGAGCAGTAATATTACCCAACCTCTGGTAACTGTATCGGACGACAGCCAAGTATATGCCTATTTCTCTATGGCCGAGAATCAAATGCTCGACTTGATTTACCAATACGGCTCATTGCAACGTGCTATCAACGAAATGCCCGAGGTGGAGTTGCGCATGAGCAATGGTGACATATACGAACACAAGGGTCGCATCAATGCTATCAGTGGTACTATCAGCGAATCGACCGGTGCTGTAAGTCTTCGTGCAGCTTTCCCTAATCGTGGTCGAGTGTTGCGTGATGGTGGTAGCGGTACTGTTATCATACCTTCGGAGCGTAAGGGGTGTATCGTTATTCCCCAGTCGGCCACTTATGAGTTGCAAGACCGTATTTTCGTGTATAAGGTAGTAGAGGGTCGTGCCGTATCGACTCTTATTGAAGTGTTGCCGCAAAATAATGGTACCGAATATATCGTAGAGTCGGGATTGCATGAAGGTGATGTAATCGTTGCCGAGGGTGCCGGACTTATTCGTGAAGGTACAGTTGTAGTGGCTAAAGAAGATAACGAGGAGGAGTAACCCATGAATGTAAAGACATTTATTGATAGACCTATTCTTTCGGGAGTTGTATCGGTAGCTATTCTTATTATCGGTTTTATTGCCTTATCGCAACTTCCGGTCGAGCAGTTCCCCGAGATTGCTCCTCCTACCATCA
>CAJGDT010000100.1 GCA_904502265.1 uncultured Barnesiella sp.
AAAGGTTCTCAAGCTCGGTTTTTATGTGATACAATCCCAATCTGTTGGCCAATGGAGCATAGAAGTAGTCGGTTTCGCCGGCAATTTTCATCTGTTTGTCGGGGCGCATGCTACTCAATGTACGCATGTTGTGCAGACGGTCGGCAAGTTTAATGAGCAGTGCGCGTATGTCATATTGCACCGAGGATAGCATTTGTTGATAGTTGTCGATCTGCTTCGAGTGCTCATACTCCTCCTTCTTCTGTTTGGTAACAACGTTTACAAGGAAAGACACACCATTGCCAAAGAGGTGGCGAATATCTTCAATGGTGTAGTCGGTGTCTTCGACGACATCGTGCAGGAACGCTGCAATGATGGCATCGGTGCTCAACTCCAACTCCTCAGCGATGATACGCGCTACAGCAATAGGGTGGATGATGTATGGTTCGCCACTTTTGCGCTTTTGTTTGCTGTGTGCTTCGCATGCAAAGTTGAATGCTTTCTCGATACGCTCCATGTCTTCATCACTCATTCGAGGACGAATGTTATCGAATAGTTCTTTGATGTTCTCTTCGATGATAGCTTGGTAGTCGTTTTCCATAGTATCCTGTATAAGCTTGGATATGTTACCTTCAAATAAATTCAGCCCGCAATTTAGTAATTATATTATAAAATGGTATTGTCTGAGTTCGATTTTTTTATATTTTTTTGCAAGCGAGATATAATTGTATATAAATAATCGCAATGCACTTCAGGGAGGTGTATTGCGATTATTTATAACTGATGTTGTGTTATTGTTTATTTGCGCTTGATAACAATCAGGTTATGCTCCGATGGGCTTGCGTATAGAGCAACCTTATTGTTGTCGAGGATGCGGAATGAGTTGATGTTGTTGAGTAAGCCTAACATTTTGTCCTCAACCTCCATGGCTGCCGGAGCGCACATGCGTCGGGTCGATGCCACGCCTGTGAAGCGAATGCCGTTGTTAAGAGTTGTGTTATCATATTCGATTTCGCCATTCATGATATTGCAACCTGAGTTGCCCGATAGATTACGTGCTTCGATGTCAATTATCATGGTAGGCTTTTGCTCTAAACGAACTTTTTTGCCGTCCAACTCCACTACCTCCCAGTTGCCATTGAGTACTTCGCGCATCTGACGGCTGATAAGGGCTACACGTTGATAGTTGCTGTTGAGCAATTCGATAACGATAGCGTTGTTGTTGACCTCTACAGTGTTGTAGTGACGAGTGTCGTTTACGGCTTGCATTACATTATTGTCGGTCACTTCGGGACGGCATGCCATTGTGGTGCTCATGCAGTTGGTAAACTCCATTGAGCAATTGTCTCCCATAACCAATGTTCCGTTGAAAGTGTTGCAACCATTGTTTCCATATACGCGATGCGATTTGATATCAAAGATAATGTGTACAGGATCGTCTCCTACCACCTCCTTATCGAGTGCTTGTGTAAAAATCCACTCGCCATTGAATACGTCACCGGGAAGTGATTTTAAAACGATGTGTTTATTGGGGGTATTCTCTGTTGCGATTTGTTGTGAGTTGTCAGCGATTTGTGCAGTTTTGCATGATACTGCCAAGATGAGGGTCATAAGGATTGCTGAAAAGATGAATTGGAATTTCTTCATTGTTTTATGTCGTTAAAGATTATTATGCGAAGGTATAAAATAATGTCCTAATTACAATCGGTGGAGTAGGTATAAAAATGAAAAAAAACAAAAAAAGACTAACCATTTTTATTCTATCGCATTTATTGTTTACTTTTGCACATAGTTAATAGGTATTATCAATGAAACGACTGCTGTATATAATTGTTCTTTTGTTGAGTTGTGTTGCATCTTTGCCGGTGGTAGCACAAATCAACACGGAGCGTGTTATGAGTATTGGTCGTAATGCGTTGCAGTTTGAAGATTATGTCTTATCCATACAGTATTTCAATCAGGTAATAAAGCTTAAGCCTTATTGGGCCGATCCCTATTTCTACCGAGCAGTAGCCAAGTTAAATCTTGATGATTATCGTGGTGCCGAAGAGGATGTTACCGAGTGCATCAAGCGTAATCCCTATTTTAATAATGTATTCTATTTGCGTGGGGTTGTGAGGCAAAGTATGCTGGACTATGATGGTGCTATTGCTGATTACAAAGAGGCATTGATACACTCACCGGCCAATCGCGAATTGCTCAATAATCTGGCCATAGCCTACGTGCAAGCCGAACGATATGAATTGGCCGATTCCACCTATAATGCATTGATTGAGAGTTATCCATCGTATGCTTCGGCATATATAACAAGAGGACAATTCTATTTGATGCGTGGCGATACTATTGCAGCCCGTGCCGATTATAATCGCGCCATAGAACTCAATAAAAATATGTCGGATGCGTATGTCCTGCGAGCTATGTTAAGTATCAAGTGCGATGACAATCTTGATCAAGCTTTGCTCGATATGGATATGGCAGTGCGTCTTGAGCCTAAGCGTGCAGAGTATTATATTAACCGTGCTCTTGTGAAGTACTATACCGACGATCTTCGTGGTGCAATGGCTGATTATGACCACGCTCAGTTGTTGGATCCGTCGAGTGTAATGATATATTATAATCGCGGACTATTGCGTGCGCAAGTGGGCGATCGCAATAAGGCAGTCGAAGACTTTACGGAGGTTATCAAACGAGAGCCTTATAACTATCTGGCTGTTCTTAATCGTGCTATATTGTATGATATGTTGGGCAAATATGATGAAGCAATAGCCGATTTTGATGCAGTACTGGAAGTATATCCCGAATATGCCGAGGCGATGTTTTCGCGATCTGAGGCTAAACGTAAAAATGGAGATATCCGAGGTGGTGAACGCGATTTTTCCTTGGCAATGAAATTGCAAGAGGAGCAGAAAAAGAATCCATCTTTAGTGGTAGAAGCTTCAGAAAAAGCTGCCGATAATATTAAAGCTCGTCAGGAGTCGGATAAAAACATCAGTAAGTATGATCGCCTCATGGTTGCCGATGAAGATTTGGCCAAAGCCTTTGAGCCGAAATACGAGAGTAAGGTGCGTGGACGAGTGCAAGATCGTAATGTTATGGTATCGTTGCAGCCTATCTATCTGCTTAGCTACTATGAACGACCCAATGAACTGCGCCCCACTAATGTATTCTGTGATGAGTTGGATCGTCTTAACGAACAGCGAGCTTTAGCGCATCAGTTGGTTATTACGAATGAAGAGGTGGTGCTCGAGCCCAATTGTATTAGTGAGCATTTTACTTCGGCGATTGCTTATGGTAATGCAATAGATCGAGAGCAGGGCAATACATTGCTCAATTACTTGGGACGATCGATAGACCTTATGTTGTTGCAAGACTATAGCGAAGCTATGCAGGATTTAGAGAAGGTAATTGCTCAAAGTCCCGGCTTTATGTTGGCATACTTTCAACGCGCTGCCCTGAGATATAAAAATCTTGAGTATCAACGTGCCGAGGCGGCTTTGAATAATAATAACGCCGATGTGTCTAAAACCGGTGTCGTGGCAACATCGGCTTTGCTCGATAATGTGCGAATACAGTACGATTTGATACGCCAAGACTTGACTCGGGCTATCGAGTTGTCTCCTCGTTTTGCTTATGCCTACTACAACCGAGCCAATATCAGCTTTGTTCTTGAACGTACTGACGATGCCATTGATGACTATAGTGAGGCATTGCGCTTGCAGCCCGATATGGCCGATGCCTATTTCAATCGAGGCCTGGCCTATCTTAAAAAGGGTGATGAGAATCATGCTCGCGAGGATCTGTCCCGTGCCGGCGAATTGGGCGTGATGGCTGCATATAATCTCCTTAAGCGAATGGGCGAATAAGTTTGTTCTTCTTCCCATTTATTGCGATTATTTCATGTAAATAATGTGTTGTATAACAGTGTGAATGAGTATTCTTTGCTTAGCAATAAGCGCGAGTACTTGTGAGTAGTCAATGCCAATTATTATCCACAATAATTTTGATGAAATAATATGCGACTTTCTTGGTTATATATTTGTCAATCGCAAAATAAATTGCTAACTTTGTCGCTCGTAAATTTTGGAGTATAGTGTATACTCTTTTTTGAATATTAGATATAAAACAAATAAACTGATAATAAGATGATTAAAATCACATTTCCCGATAACTCGGTAAAAGAATTTGAAAGTGGTGTTACACCGCTTGCTATTGCCGAGAGTATCAGCTCACGATTGGCACAAGATGTACTCGTGGCTGAAATTGACGGTGAGGCTTGGGATTTGATGCGTCCTATTGAGAAAGATGCTCATATCAAGCTTTTCAAGTGGGATGACGCTGAGGGCAAGCATGCTTTCTGGCACTCATCGGCTCACCTCCTTGCCGAGGCTTTGCAATTGCTCTATCCCGGTATTAAATTCGGTATCGGTCCTGCATTGGAGAATGGCTTCTACTACGACGTTGATCCCGGAGAACACTCTCTTACTGCCTCTGACTTTGAACGTATTGAGGCTAAAATGCTTGAGCTTGCTGCTCGCAAAGAGCCCATCGTACGTCAAGATATTACCAAGCAAGATGCATTGAAACTCTTTGGCGACCGTGGTGAGATTTACAAAGTTGAGCTTATCAACGAGCTTGAGGATGGTACTATCACCACTTATACACAAGGTTCATTTACCGACTTGTGTCGTGGTCCGCACATTCCCAACACAAGCGTAATCAAGGCCGTTAAGATTAACTCTTTGGCCGGTGCATACTGGCGTGGTGACGAGAAGCGTCAACAACTTATCCGTGTATACGGTATAACATTCCCCAAGAAAAAGATGCTCGATGAGTACTTGGTGATGATGGAGGAGGCTAAGAAACGCGACCACCGTAAGATTGGTAAAGAACTCGAGTTGTTTGCCTTCTCACAATCAGTAGGTCAAGGTTTGCCTTTGTGGTTGCCTCGTGGTGCTGCACTTCGCGAGCGTCTCGAGAACTTCTTGCGTCGTATACAAAAGCGTTTTGGCTATCAACAAGTAATGACACCTCACATCGGTGCTAAGAACTTGTATGTGACTTCGGGTCACTATGCTAAATATGGTAAGGACTCGTTCCAACCCATTCACACTCCCGAGGAGGGTGAGGAGTTCTTGCTTAAACCTATGAACTGTCCCCACCACTGCGAGATATACAAGACAGTACCTCGTTCATATCGCGACCTTCCCTTGCGCTTTGCCGAGTTTGGTACAGTGTACCGTTATGAGCAAAGTGGTGAGTTGCATGGTTTGACTCGTGTACGTGGATTTACTCAAGACGATGCCCACATCTTCTGTCGTCCTGACCAGCTCAAAGAGGAGTTCCTCAAGGTTATGGATATTATTTTCATTATCTTCAATGCTCTTCAATTTGAGAACTTCGAGGCTCAAATCTCTTTGCGTGACCCCAATAACCGCGAGAAGTACATTGGTACTGACGAAAACTGGGAGAAAGCCGAGCGTGCTATCGTTGAGGCTTGTCAAGAGAAGGGCTTGAATGCTCGTGTTGAACTTGGTGAAGCAGCCTTCTATGGCCCCAAACTCGACTTTATGGTAAAAGATGCCATCGGTCGTCGTTGGCAATTGGGTACTATCCAAGTAGACTACAACTTGCCCGAGCGCTTTGACCTTGAATATACCGGTAGCGACAACCAAAAGCACCGTCCCGTAATGATTCACCGTGCTCCCTTCGGATCAATGGAACGTTTCGTTGCAGTGCTTATTGAACATACAGGTGGTAAGTTCCCCTTGTGGCTCACCCCCGACCAAGTTGCAATTTTGCCCATCAGCGAGAAGTATAATGACTATGCACAACACGTAGCCGACGAACTCGCAAAGAACGACATTCGTGCCTTTGTAGACTTCCGCAATGAGAAGATCGGACGCAAAATTCGTGATACAGAGATCAAAAAAGTACCCTATTTGCTCATTGTTGGCGAAAAAGAAGCAGAAAATGAAGAAGTTTCTGTAAGAAAACATGGCGAAGGTGATAAAGGTGTCGTAAAAATTACTACCTTTGCGGCGCAAATCTCTGAAGAAGTAGAGAAAATGATAAACCAATGGTAATT
>CAJGDT010000101.1 GCA_904502265.1 uncultured Barnesiella sp.
AATTGCCCCCAAGAATTACGCAATCGTGCTATCTCTATGTTGTTCTGTATGTCGGAGAAAGACCGTCGCGATGTGTCGATAGAGGTGCTTAATGATCACTTTGTGGCAGCTACACTTGAAGGAAACGACAGGCCCTACTTCGATATGTATGTACTCAATCCGCGTGTAAGCAACGAGATGCTCACACCCTATCGCTCGTTCTTTACCGAAGTATTTACTAACGAACAAGTTGCGCAATACCGAGCGAATCCTCAAGAGTGGGTTAAATGGTGTAACGATAATATCGTAGTAGATAATAAATGGAATCCTCGACAATTCTGCATGTCGCCACGTGGGGTGTGGAACTTGCGTACAACCGATGCACACTCTCGCGATATCTTCTTTGTGTCGGCAGCTCGCAGTATGGGTATTCCTGCTCGCATTGATGAAGTAACCGGTAAGACACAATATCTATCAAACGATAGCTGGATAGATGTGGAGTTTGAAACCGGCAATCATGAAACTACAGCATCGCAAGGTATTCTTAAGGCCTACTATACGCCCTCGACTTTCCTCGATAATCCTCGTTATTACGCACACTTTGCGATATCGAAGATTGAGAATGGAACTGCCATCCTGCAAAATTATCCCGAAGATGCCTCATGGCAATCGATACTGCGTGACGGTAGCATGGTGGATACAGGCCATTACCTTATCACATCGGGCACTCGTATGGCCAATGGTGGTGTGCTTACTCACATGCAATTTGTTGAGGTGAAGGAGGGTGAGACTTCTCACATTGAACTAAACATGCGCGAAAGCCAAGATCAACTGCAAGTTATAGGAAATTTCAATAGCGAAAATCTCTACTACGACTTGACTACCGGTGCAACATCTACCCTACTCTCATCTACCGGTCGCGGATACTATGTATTGGCACTTATTGACCCCAATAGTGAGCCTACCAATCATTTCTTGCGCGATATTGCTCCGTATAAAGACGATTTTGATAAATGGGGACAAAAGATGGTATTGCTCTTTGCCAATAAAGAATCGGCTGCAAGATTCCATGCAAATGACTTTGCCAACTTGCCTTCGACAATTGTATGGGGTACTGATATTAATGGTACAATATATAATGAAATTGTTGCCAACATGAAGTTGAAAACACCCAATCGTCCCATTATCATTGTAGCCGATACGTTTAACAGAATTGTATTTATATCGCAAGGATACTCAATAGGACTCGGCGAACAGCTTGTTAAAGTAATTCACCAATTATAGTGCAACTCACATCATAAAATAAGGGCGACTAAAATTGAATTAGTCGCCCTTTCTGTCTTATAAGGAATAATCTAATTTATAGCATCAACAATATGTCGCACAAGACACTCATCGCTCTCCATGTGTGCATACTCATCGTTATCGCTATTACCCATGCTTACACCATCGTGGCGATATTGCATAAGACTTTCGACAGAGGTACGCGCCGATGCATGAATTTCAACACAGCCTGTTGTATCGAGTATCGTAGCAGCATTTGTGGCATTTACACCACATCCGGGCATAATGACAATCTTATCGGCAGCCCTCTCTACAAGTTGCTTAATAAGTGCCATACCGGCAAGAGCAGTAGAAGCCTGTCCCGATGTGAGAATGCGATGACAGCCCATTGCTATAATATCACTTAAGGCATTAAGAGGTTCGCGACACATATCGAATGCTCGGTGAAATGTAATGCTCATAGCTCCGGCTGCTTTAATCAGTCGCTTGCACACTTCTACATCAACATCGCCCTGCGGAGTTAATGCCCCAATTACCACACCATCAGCGCCCAAGTTACGAGCCATAATGATATCTTGCTCCATAGTGGCTACTTCCGACTCATTATATAGAAAGTCGCCACCACGGGGACGTATCAGTACATTGAGTGCAATGCCTTCAACACGACGAGCTTCGGTTATCAATCCGGCCGAGGGAGTGATGCCCCCTATCTCTAATGCCGAGCACAACTCTACACGAGTAGCTCCACCATTACGAGCTGCAATAACACTCTGCACGCTTCCGGCACAAACCTCAAGGATGCGTTTCATAAACTCTTATTTTGTAATAAGTTCTACAACAAAATCGGCACCAGTAGGTACACTATCGAAAGTGAGTTTTACGCCCTCTTTTGTTTTTTTGAATTTGATAGGGGTTTTATCGGCAAATGCATATGCCTTCTTAACCTTGCAGTTGAGAGGCAAAGTCAATTCGTTCTCTTGAAGATTAAAGATGTGTACAAACAAACGATTACCTTTACGAGTTGTTACACCCCACTCTTGTGCAGGAATATCGCCGGCAGTTGTACCATATATAGTTTCGCCATATACGTTCATCCATTCGCCTATACCTTTGAGTCTCTCAAGGGCCTTATCGGGCAATTCGCCATTGGGACGAGGACCAATATTGAGCAATAAGTTTGCACCCTTGGCAGCTGTACTTACAAGGTATTGAATAAGTGTTTCGGTAGATTTATAGTTGTTATCTTCCAATCGATATCCCCATGCATAACCCATAGTTTGACAAGTCTCCAGGGGCAATCGACTAATCTCTTGACCCGACAATCCTGCCGTATTTTCACCGGGTATATCTCGCTCGAAAATTTGGATATCTTCACCTTCAAAGGGGGTTATGTGGTGGTTGTTACCGATAAGACAAGCGGGTTGCAAACGGTGTATCATAGCATATTGCTCATCCAACTGCCAATTGAAAGGAATAGTATCTTGGTCACGATCCCAATGACCATCGAACCATATAGCACCTATCTTACCATAATTGGTAAGCAATTCGGTAAGTTGCTTGTTCATAAAGTCGTAGTATTGGGGCCAATTTTCATTGTCACGGTTACGACCTATAATTTGTGTTGCAGTACGTCCCATCGGATAGTCGTCACGTCCCCAGTCGATGTGTGAATAGTACAAGTGCAAACTGATACCTTGTCGCTCACACTCATTAGCAAGTTCCTTGAGCACATCACGACCGTAAGGTGTAGCATCCACAATGTTATAGGGAGATTGGTCGGTATCCCACATTGAGAAACCATCGTGGTGACGCGAAGTGAAACATATATACTTGGCTCCCGATGCCTTTATAGCCGATACCCACTCTGCTGCATTGAAACGGTGAGGATAGAATGCATCAGCAGCCTTCGCATATTCATATTTGTCAATGTTATGATTTTGCAAGTACCACTCACCTTGGGCAAATGTGCTATAGATACCCCAATGAATAAAGATACCAAAACGACTTTCTTCAAACTCCTGACGAGCTTTAAGATTTTCGGGTGAAGGTGTATATTTTGCAGCTTGCTCAGCTTGAGCAGAGAAAAACACCATGAGCAATATTAACAGGAAAGATAGTTTAGTAAATGCTCTCATAATAAGATTTAAGAAAATTGTTTTTAAATATTACTTACAAATTTGCTGTATATATTCCATTATAGCCACGTCGCCGGGTGTGAACCAGCGCATATCACTATCCTTAGCATACCAAGTAAGTTGCTTCTTAGCATATACACGTGTGTTCTTTTGGATACGTGCTACTGCAGTATCATAGTCCATCGCACCATCAAAATAGGCAAATAACTCTTTGAAACCGACTGTGTTAAGAGAATTAAGATGTCGTAATGGATATACTTTGCGAGCCTCATCAATAAGCCCCTCTTCTACCATGGCAACAACACGACGATTGATGCGATCAAAGAGTTGTTCACGTGGCAGGTTAAGACCTATTTTAACAATCCTGAATGGGCGTTCTTTGATGCTATTGGTGCGCAATGAACTATATGGTTGTCCTGCTTGCAAGCATATCTCAACCGCATGTACAACACGCTTGTAGTTCTTCTTGTCTACCACTTCGTAGTGCTCAGGATCGAGTTCCTTCAGACGCTGTAGCATGTAATCCAGACCATGCTGTTCATACTCTGTATAAACTTGATTACGTACTTCATCGCTTACAGTGGGTATATCATCAATACCCTTGCATACAGCATCGATGTAAAGCATTGAACCTCCACACATGACAGCATAAGGCGAACGCTCGAAAAGTGTAGGTCGCAATTGCATTACATCGCTCTCAAATTGTGCTGCGCTATAATACTCATCAAGAGCAAGTGTACCTACAAAGTGATGCGGTACGATAGCTTGTTGTTGTGCCGTAGGAGCAGCCGTACCAATAGGAATATCACGGTATAATTGACGAGAATCGGCGGAGATAATCTCCGCCGATAATGCTTGTGCTATACTTATGGCAGTATCGGTCTTACCTACTCCGGTAGGCCCGGTAATGACAACAAGTGTATTCATTCAGTTTATATTATTTTTCGGCCACAAGGCGAGCTATCTCAACAACAAGTTCTGAGGCTTTCTCCATTGATTGAACGGGAACATACTCATAACGGCCATGGAAGTTTACACCTCCGGCAAAGATGTTGGGACAAGGCAGACCTTTGAACGAAAGTTGTGCGCCATCAGTACCACCGCGGATGGGTTTCACTTTGGGTTCGATATCGATGTTGCGCATAGCTTGTGATACAAGGTCGATGATGTGAATTACGGGCTCAACCTTCTCGCGCATATTATAATACTGATCGTTAATTTCTACCTCTACACAACCGGGATATGTTTTGTTAAGTTCATCAGCTATACGCTTAAGTTCTTCTTTACGAGCCTCAAATTTTGCACGGTCGTGGTCGCGAATAATGTATGCAACAGACGATTGCTCTACATTACCCTCCATCGACACAAGGTGGAAGAAGCCTTCATAACCCTCGGTATGCTGAGGAGTTTCACTTTCAGGTAACATGCTTATGTACTGGTTGGCGATGAGCATTGAATTGATCATCTTGTCCTTGGCCATACCGGGGTGTACATTGCGACCCTTAAATGTAATGCGAGCGCCAGCTGCATTGAAGTTCTCATATTCCAATTCGCCAATCTCACCACCGTCAAGGGTATATGCCCACTCAGCACCAAAAGCCTCAACATCAAATTTGTGAGCTCCCTTACCAATCTCCTCATCAGGGTTGAACGCAACACGTATCTTACCGTGCTTGATCTCGGGATGTGCAATGAGGTATTCCATGGCAGTTACAATCTCGGCGATACCGGCTTTGTCGTCGGCACCAAGCAATGTTTTACCATTAGTTACAATAAGGTCTTTACCTACATAGTTACGCAATTCGGGGAACTCTGAGGGACGAAGCACAACATTCTCCTCGGCACACAATACAATGTCACCACCATCATAATTGTTTACGATTCGAGGTTGAACGTTACGACCCGACATATCGGGAGCTGTATCGAGGTGGGCAATAAAGCCAACTGTAGGAATCTCTTTATCGGTATTAGCAGGAAGTGTGGCCATGAGGTAACCATTGTCATCAAGAGTTATCTCTGTAAGACCAATGCGTTGCAACTCCTTTTCGAGTGCTTGTGCAAATACCATTTGCCCCGGAGTACTGGGCGTCATGTTAGTGAGATCGTCCGATTGCGTATCGAAACTCACGTAGTTCAAAAATCTTTCAACAAGTGTCATATTCATAGTGTTACATATTTCAAGTTTAACTACGGGCAAAGGTACGATATTTTTTGTACATTTGCATTCACATTCGTGAAAGATATTGAAAAAACTATGAGTGAAAAATCGAAATCTCACAAAAATAAGAAGTCTACATTATCCGTCAAGGTACAAGGCATTGTTATATTGATGTTTATAGCTATTGTCGGCTACCTTATGAACTTCTCGGGTTGCCATAATATTCATGAGCTAAACAATAACGTAAAATCGTACAACGGAACACAACTCACTGCTCATATCGAGGACTTGGATATGGCCCGTACAGCTAAGGGAAGAGCCTCACAAATCATTCGTCATAAAGGATACACCCTGTCGTACAATAACGATTGGAGATTAGCCAACTGGGTGGGATATGAACTCACTTGCGATGAGACAGAGGGCGATGTTGAACGCTCTGATTGGTTTGACCAAGACCCTATGGTGAAAGGTGTAC
>CAJGDT010000102.1 GCA_904502265.1 uncultured Barnesiella sp.
AAAGTAAATAACCAAGGCAGGTTACATCCTGTAGATGTAGCCTGCCTTGGTTATTTCGTTGTATTTTATAATCAGAATATTACACCCAGATTAAAACCTATATTATTAAGGCCATTGAGGGTATAAATAAGACATTGACTTTGATTGGTCGAATAGCTGTAATACAATGCCAAGTGTATACCTGTACGATTGCTTGACGAAGGGAATATCGATACACCCACCTCTGGTTGAACATTGAATCCCCACGACTCGTCGTAGAAATCCAACACGCTATTTATCGACGACATGCGCACATAGTTGGCACCTATCTTAGCAGCTACATAAGGTTCGAACATAGAATCTTCGATAAAACGATACTTCAACAATGCGCCGAAGGGTATTTGAAATATACGTTGTACCTGGTCGGTATAGAGTGCACTTGATGAGGAGAGTTGCAACACTTGCGCCTCTACATACTCATTGTTGGTATGGAAAGAGCCATATAGACCCAATGCCAACTTAGGAGCTACATAGTATCCACCCTCAAAGTTCATACCCCATCCGGTTGCTACATTAGCAAAATCGGTGAAAACCGGGGCATTAAACTGCCAGTCTAAGTTGAAATATGTCGATTTATACGACTGTGCTTGAGCTGTAGTAGGTATCATGGCTACACACAATAGCAATACGACAGCTAATATTTTTGTAGTCTTCATCTTATATTTTTTTTACAAAGTCCTATTATTATTGTTTTGTTGCCTTGATATAGGGCGATTGGTCAAATGCTTGGTAAATTGCTGCTACAGCATTAGATATATTGAGTTGGTTGCTCGACTCTACACCGCTCAAGCAAGCTGTCCACACAAACGGAACGTGCTTTTTACTCTCGTCGGCCTCTTTCAAGGCAATCATTTCAACTGCTACAATACCGGTTGTGTACGAATAGGTTACAGGGTACGGATAATAGGGATACCAATCGTTGTAATAGGGATCCCAATAATCGAAGGGCCAATAGTAATAGTAGTCATACCACCAATAAGGGTAATCATAACCCACATAGGTACTGGTGTGCTTGATATAGCTGGTAATCATGCCCAAGTCGGCCTCAGCACGATCATATACTTGGGTATAGCCACATCGGTGCATTTCATCACTCAGTACTTCCAAGATAGTGCGAGCTCGCACATCCTGGCTCGAAATATACTCAGGTTCGCTCTTACTATCATTGAGCAGAAGCACACTGTCGGGCAAATAGAAGGTCTTATACTCTGAAAAGTCAAACTCCTCATCGTAGTGGGTGTACACCAACAAATCGTTGGATAGTCGACTCCAATCGGGCTCCTTCTGACAGCCCACGAGTGCTATAGCGAGAAGTATCAGTGTAAGTAGCTTTTTCATACTAAATTCACATTATTGTTTTATAATTCATTTATTATTTTGCAAATATATAAAATTAAATTGTTTTAGAAGCAAACAGTCAGGATAAATCGAACCTTGCCCAAATAACAACAGAGCGCACATATATAAAGCATAGTCCCCGAAAGTGAACTTTCGGGGACTATGTAGATTTTCTATCTATTTATATATTGGTTATCGGTGTTAGAACATTTCGCTATAATTTCTGACAAGCTCCCTGTACTCGGCATCATTGCGCAAAGGAGCCAACGATGTTGGAGAGTCATACTCAAAATAGAGATTGAAATAGTCACCATATCCTGCCTTAAGAGCCTTTTCAAGATACTCATAAGCCTTCGCTTTATTGCCGGTATGGGTATACAAGCATGCAGCGTTATAGTAATCCTCGGGGGCCGGAATGCCCTTTATTGACTGCATAACTTGCTCCATCCAGGTCTCAGCCTCTGCAATACGTCCCAATCGAGCCAAAGCAAAGCCGCGACATGAGGCAAAAGTGGGTACCTCTTCATTCACTCCTAACATCATTTCATAGTTGCTCACAGCCATGTCAACATCCTGCAATGTTGCATATGTATCGCCTCGCAACAAGTAAAGCGATGCATTATCGGCACTACACAACAATGCCTCGTTGTAATGCTCCAACGCAGCCTCAGTATTACCTTGCTCCATTGCAAGCATAGCACGCTGCATGAGTACATCGACATGGGTCATATCAAATGTTGATGCTACGGCAATATCGGCCTTTGCATTTTCATAATCGCCCATTACTCGATACAACTTACTACGGGTAATATAGTAGGACATTTGGTCACCCTTCATTTTTATTGCAGTACTTACATCCTCAACAGCATAGTCGAACTGACCCAATCGCATGTAACAAAAACCACGATTAAAATATACCGTATGAAAGTGCAATAGATTCTTCTCAATAATTGTATTCCAATCCTTTATAGAGGCCGAATAATGCTGATTATTCATGTGTATTGCACCGCGAATAAAGTAGTAGAAACCCTTTTCATCGGCATTTTCTATAGCAAGTGACAAAGCATCAATAACAGGCTCGTAAGCGATAGACGATAGCGCATTGATACCGGCAACCGAGCGACGGTTGTCGCCAAAAGTCATAGCCATAACATAGTCATCGGCTGCTTTGCGCCACTCTCCCATTTCCTCATAGATTGCAGCACGATTCAGGTAGAAATCAACATTTGAAGGGTTGGCATTTTGTGCTTTTTCGAGATTTTCATGACACAACCCTATATTGTTTTCCTTGTAGGCTATTACACCCAAGCCTAAGTAGGCCTCTTGACAACGAACATCTCGACGCAACAAAAGCTGGTAATCCTCTTTGGCCTCACGATATCGCTTCATGTCGCGTAACAAATCGGCTCGGCTTATCAATGAATATCGCGAATTGGGTTCCAATACAAGTGCCTCATTAAAATCAGCAAGTGCTTTGTCGTCTTTATCCCACATTTCATAAATAAGACCTCTGATGGTGTAGGCCTGCGACAGGTCTGAAGCCGCCTCGCGAGGATAATATCTGATTGCTTCGTTTAGGTCGTCCATGGCGCGATTATAGTCACCATAACGATAATACTCTTTGGCTCGATTGAAGTAGGTAACATAGTCTTGTGGATTTTCTCGCAACATCGATGCGTAGGTATCCATTATAACACGAACCATAGGATTATTCATATAACTACTTGCTTGAGCGCAAACCATGAGGGGCAATAGCAGAACAAGGAAAGATAGTGTGCGGAATGTGATCTTCATAAAATTCAGTATTTGGGTATTTATACTCTTTATTCAAGAGAGGCTATTTCATTGATTGTATGTATTGTGTGGCATGCTACAACACCGGCTGTCTCGGTGCGCAAGCGCGATGCTCCCAGCGATATAGGCACATAGCCGTTGGCCAGTGCCAACTCTACCTCCTCGGGGCTGAAGTCTCCCTCGGGGCCTATCAATATACGAGCTCGCGAACCAGGCTTGTAGCATTGTGACAAGAGTCTCCGCTCGCTATCGGCATGACAGTGTGCAATAAACTTTTGTCCGTCATACTCCTCGCGCACATAACGGTCAAAGGGGGTCATCTCTTCAAGACGAGGCAAGACGGCCTTCAGGCTCTGCTTCATAGCCGACACGAGTATCTTCTCGATACGCTCACCTTTAAGCTCCTTACGCTCTGAAAATCTACACAAGAGAGGCACAATAGCATCGACACCCATTTCGGTAGTCTTTTCGGCAAACCACTCAATGCGATCGAGGTTTTTAGTAGGTGCTATGGCTATCTCTATTTCACCGGCCCAATGCGAAGGTTGGCTTATCTCTTCCAAGATACGCACGCCACAACGCTTGTTGTGAGCCAATGTTATCTCAGCACGGTAGAATTTTCCGCAACCATCTATAAGGCCTATCTCATCGCCTTCGCTAAGTCGCAACACGCGCACACAATGACCACTCTCTACCTCGGGCAGAGTAAGGGTTTGTGCTATATCGGGAGTATAAAAAAGATGCATAGAATTATTTTTATGCTTTTACGTCTTCGGGATTGTGTTTATAACGGAATACTATGGCAAACAAGATGGCTACAACCAATGCATAGCCGGCAAAGAAAAACCATGAGTTGGGCCAACCATACACATCTACCACCTTACCGGCAGCATACGATCCTATCGTAGCACCAAGGCCGTTTGTCATCATCATAAATACACCTTGTGCACTGGCACGTATTGCCGGCGCTGTTTCTTTCTCGACATATAGCGAACCTGATATATTAAAGAAATCGAACGCTACGCCATATACTATCATAGAGAGTATAAGCATCCACACACCGGTACCGGGATTGCCCAATCCCAATAGAGCAAAACGCAATACCCATGCCAGCATACTGATGAGCATTACATTCTTGATACCATAACGTTTCAAAAAGAAAGGAATGAGCAATATACACAATGTCTCGCTCAATTGTGAGAGCGATATGAGAATATTGGCATGCTCCACACCGAAGGTTCCGTCATACTCGGGAATAGCACCAAAGTAATTGGTCAAGAAGCTATTGGCGAAGGCATTGGTAATCTGCAATGACACACCCAAGAATATCGAGAAGACAAAGAAGATAGCCATACGTTTTTCCTTGAAC
The DNA here is from genome assembly GCA_904502265.1 of uncultured Barnesiella sp. GTDB lineage: Bacteria > Bacteroidota > Bacteroidia > Bacteroidales > Barnesiellaceae_A > Barnesiella_A. The sequence goes on from CAJGDT010000102.1 coordinate 4,541, forward strand.
AAAGCAAAGGCACGCAAGCCTAATGCATCGACCCAATTACCCTCGGTAGCCTTCTTGCTTACATCGCAATGAGGCAAAGTAAACGAATAGCAACCCAGCACGATACCTACTGCGGCCGAAAAATAGAGCTGGCTTGCACTTTGTGCAAAACCAAGAAGATCTACAGCAATCATCGAACAAATAAAGCCCACTGTACCCCACACTCGAATGGGAGGAAAATCTTTTATCGCATCCAATCCATTCTTATTCAACGCATTATACGCTACGGTGTTAGACAAAGAAATAGTGGGCATGTAGAAGATAACTGCAAGCAAGACCGCTACAAAAAGTGATGAATATTCGGTTTGATTGGCCGCATAAATCATGCATCCTGCACTTAATAAGTGCAACAAACCCAACAAGCGTTGTGCCGGAATCCAACGATCGGCTACCACACCCATCAGTGCGGGCATAAAAAGCGAAGCTATACCCATGGTGGCAAAGAAACTACCTATTTGCACACCTGTAAAATGCAAGCTACCACCAAGATATGCACCCAGTGAGATAAGCCAAGCTCCCCACACACCATATTGTAGGAAGTTCATTAAGATAAGACGTAACTTAATGTTTTTCATACGATACCTGTTTGTTAAATCTATATTTTTCGTTTTTGTAATATTTCCTGTATAGCAGCCGCTTCCTCGTAGGCCTCAATAGCAACAGCACGTTCTATACGATGCTTCAACTCACTATCGCTCATAGCCTCATAGTCGTCGCTCTGCGCCGGGGCCGATGTTACACTTTCGTCTTGTCGCTCAAGGAGTGCAGGCTCAAATCCTGCCACATTGAGTACATCGCGTGCCATATATATGGGGGCCTGCGTGCGCAATGCCAACGCTACAGCATCCGACGTACGCGAGTCGACCAGCTCTACCTCTCCATCCCTATTGAGTGTAAGAGTTGAGTAGAACACTCCTTTGTCAAATCTGTAGATAAAAACCTCCTCCAGATGCACACCATAACGATTAGTTATCGAGAGCAAGAGATCGTGAGTCATAGGGCGCGGCGGGTCGAGTTTCTCTACACTGAGAGCTATAGACTGCGCCTCGGCAGTGCCCACAACCACGGGTACACGACGAGTATCACCCTCATCGGCAAGCAACAATACATACGCCCCTTGTTGTAAGTGGCTGTATGTAATACCCAATACTTTTACTTGTACTTTGTTGCTTCTCATTACACTCTACTTTTGGAAAGTTTAATCTCTACAGCCTTTTGTGTAGCCACACAATATGGCAATAAACATCATATTGCAAATGTACACAATATCGAGCAAAAACAATGCCTATTTATCGTTATAGAATTGAAAAATCACAGCTATAAACAAGAAAACGCACCCCACGGGGTGCGTTTTCCATTATTCGTTCGTTTCAATTAGCACTTACCGGGGCAAGTGGGTTTAATTTGCTTGAAGAAGTCATTACCCTTATCATCAACAAG
>CAJGDT010000103.1 GCA_904502265.1 uncultured Barnesiella sp.
ATTGACTCATATCAATATCATTACCTAGTACAAAGTTGGCATTGACGTAGTTATGCATTTGAGCCAACTCACCGGGAGTTGTTATGACATAAGGATTGTCTTGCGAGCCATCACCGCCACTTGTAAAGGTGTCGAAGGGTAGATTGAAGTATTGAAGTTCAAAGGCATCCTTCTCACCATTGTAGAATGACAACACCATCTTGGGGTAGGCTGTGTGATAGTCAAATATATCGCCACTCGAGAACTCAATCTCATCACCCTCCTCAGGCTTGATGGTGCGCAGTACGTTGCCATTTTCATCAGCAAGGTAGAGTGTCTTATCGAGCACGTCACTACCATCGGTACGCTTGTTCATTGCCAAGTAGAAATATTCACGCTTGCTATCGGTATTGAACAAATAGGGGTCGAGCACATAGGTAGCAATGTAGGGAGTGAAGCCTTCGGCATTCTTACCAATGTTAAACTTCACATAGTGGTCGACAGTGCAGTCACGATTGTACCAACCAATGCGAGCTATGGCATCACCATTTTCATCCACATCGGCTTGACTCAATCCTATTACATACTGATAAGTATCGTTAATAGGGTAGCGGTCAATGGTTGTCGATATACGATATCCATCGACAATAGCAGGGAATGTGCTTGCAACCTCACACGAGGGGATGTTGACCATTTCCATAATTTGACCGGCATCGGTCATTTTCAAGAATGCCATTTGTTCTTCGAAACCCTCCAAATCGCTCATACCTATCCAATTGGATGTATTCTCTACAATGCTCTTTACATAATTGCCCTCTTGGTCATACACCTTGATGTGATAAGTAAACTCGTCGCTCTGAGCAAAATACTCATAGTGTGTGATTATATAGTTGCGTTGCGCATCATTGGTAAACTCACCCAAGCGTACATCTTTGTACGACAACATACCCAATGATGCAAAACCATAAGTAGCATCTACATCGGTGGCAGCAATAGAAACTCTTAATGAGTCAATTCTATCGTAGTTTTGGTCGTATGTCTTTACGATAAGGTAGTTGTCGGGAGCTTGAGTGGGAACAAATGTTTCGGGATCCATACCATCCATACAAGGCTTCTCAAAGTGTGCTACACTATAGTAGGGCTTTCCGTCAAGCTCATAATAGTTGAGTGCTGGACCATTGCTGTAGTAGAGCAAGTCCTGATCAATCACAAATTGATGCTCAACAGTAGGGGCATTTTCACCCTCAGCCGGACACATTACATCGATAATCATGTCACCATTTGTCTCATTTACCAACAACATGCGACGATAGTCGTTACCAGCTGTAAAGTATATCATTGAGCGAGAATCATACTCTTGAATCTTCTCACCATTGAGGTTATATACATATATCTTATTAATCTGTGTACCATTGTCTACAGCATGTACAAACACAGGAATCTCTGTAGTACTTGCATCGGTATCGAAAAACTGCGATGTCAGATAATACACAGGTGCAACATCATTTACACTCAATTCCTCGGGAATCTCAACATGAAGTGTGCACACCTCGTTGAAGTTGTTATTGTAGACAACAATTTCCGACGAAACGATAGACCAATTACGCTCAGTAAATGATTGCGTAAAATACCAAGTAGTAGCATCTTCATTTCCAAGTGTACCCCAAGTAAATGCACTTGTCTGAGCATCGGGAGTAGTATTTTCAACTTGCAAGGCTCTACGTTGTGAGCTTTTCTGTTTAATGATATTCTCTATGATAGATTGGCTATCACCCTTAAGTTGCTCGAGTCTCTGAGGTTTCAATGCAAACATTGGCGTGCATAGTAACAGCGACAATACGATAACAACTAAACTTCTTAACGCTTTCATAAAAGTATATTTAATGATTTTCATAGCAATTAGAACAAACAACCCACACAGACACTGTTAAACATGTATCTATATGGGTTGTCGATATAATTATTACACAATGTGAATCTTCTTACAGAAGATATTGCGAAGAGATAGACTTATTGCTATTTACTCGACGGATAGTGTCGGCAAACAAGTCGGCAATTGACAAGATGTGTACCTTAGAGCACTCCTTAGTGTAGGGAATACTATCTGTAAAAATCATCTCTGTAAGTTGCGAATCTTCAACACGTTGTGAAGCAGGATCGCTCATAACTGCGTGGCTGGCAATAGCACGTACAGACTTAGCGCCCCAACTCATCATCAAGTTGGCAGCTTTAGTAATAGTACCTGCAGTATCAACCATATCGTCAATAAGGATAATATCTTTACCCTCTACATCACCAATAACAGTCATCTCTGCAACCTCATTAGGTTTATTGCGCTTCTTGTCACACAATACGAGGGGACAGTTCAAGTATTTGGCATAAGTGCTGGCACGTTTTGAACCACCTACGTCGGGAGTTGCAATAGCCATGTTTTCGAGTTTCAATGACTCAATATAGGGGATGAATACTGATGAAGCATAGAGGTGATCCACGGGAACATCAAAGAAACCTTGAATTTGGTCGGCGTGAAGGTCCATTGTGATAAGACGGTCGATACCGGCTGCACTCAAAAGGTCAGCGATGAGCTTAGCACCGATTGATACACGGGGTTTATCTTTACGGTCTTGACGAGCCCAACCAAAGTAAGGGATTACTGCATTAATTGTCTTAGCAGAAGCACGTTTTGCAGCGTCTACCATAAGGAGAAGCTCCATCAAGTTGTCTGAGCTGGGGAATGTTGATTGCACAAGATATACCTCCAAGCCACGAATAGACTCTTCGAATGATACTGCGAACTCGCCGTCGGCAAAATGTTGAATTTTCATTTGACCCATTTCGCAACCGAGACTTGTACAAATTTTCTCGGCCAAATAGCGTGAGTTTGTACCAGAGAAAACCTTAAAAGGAGTTGTTTGTTCCATAGATATTATATAATGTGGATGTTTGAAATTTTCTGCAAAGTTAAAACTATGTTTGTTTTAATCGCACAAATTACATGACTTTTTTCAACCTTATTTAATGTTTTTTTTCGAAACATTGATTTTCCATATTACCGCACCTTTGGCCTCGACTGAAGTCCTGAATGGAATGGCTCTATGCAAATGTTTCTTATCAGTCATACCACTCAGCAACTCAGTCGCTTCGTATGTGGCTGAGTCTATCTCCATCATATCTAGGGCCAATTGTGGTATATTGATAGCTATGTCGCAACTATGCATTGCAAAGTTGACTACCACAAGCAGAATCTCATCTTTGGTATATCTCAAATAAGCATAATTTGAATGTGGGTCAAACTCGGCATTTTCAAAATTGACATACATTAAATCAAAGAATTGACCTTGTGCAATAGCTTGCTCGCTGTTACATAACGTTAGTACTTTCTTATACATCTCACGCAATGAACACTGTTCGGGAGTGAGTTTTTCTGTATTACATTTACCCTCGTTATACCATGCACGCACCGATGGCACACTCCAATAGTCGAATATCGTTGTGCGGCCATCACGACCACTGAAGCCTTCGGCATCAAGTGCACGTTCTCCAAGTTCCTGGCCGAAGTATATCATCATAGGAGCACGACTCATTGTTGCCGATACAACAAGCGAGGGTAGTACACGCGATGCTTCGCCCGCATACTGCAATGATGCAAAACGTTGCTCGTCATGATTTTCAAGAAAATTCAGCATGTTATCAGATATACCATCCAACGACTGCCAACAGTATGAGAGTTGTGCTGCCGATACGTCATGACACTCTATCTCTCGCAACTTGTCATATAAACCCACTTTGTCGTAGAGATAGTCAAATTGACCATATTCGATGTATGGACGATACAATGCCGGTTCATATATCTCGGCGATAAATATAATATGGGGGTAGTCGCGTTTAATTTGAGAAATAGCCCAGTGCCAAAATGCTACAGGAACCATGTGCACCATGTCACAACGGAAACCATCAATCCCTTTACTACACCAAAACAGCAATATATCGCGCATCTTATACCATGTATTGGGGATGGGGTAGAAGTGTTCCTTGCGCCAATCAAGGTAATCAACGCCATAGTTCAACTTAACAGTCTCATACCAATCATGATTTTCGGGATATGCATCAAAACGGTCATTTCCGGTAGCACGTGCAGGAAACTCATTATACTCATTGTCAGTATTTTGACCTATAAAAAATCGAGGAGAGAAACGTTGACGTGGTATATAATAAAAGTTATTATTCGGGTCAAACTGCTTCTCCTTGTCGTCGCATGCTCCCAATTGCTCAACACCTTCGGGCATGGCATCGGAGTGATACTCTCGGGCTACGTGGTTGGGTACAAAATCCATAATAACCTTCAAGCCTGCATCATGTGTGCGAACAACAAGATTTTCAAACTCTTGCATACGATTAGGTACATCCTCGGCCAAATCAGGAGCTATATCATAATAGTCGCAAATGGCATATGGCGAACCGGCTTTACCTTTGACGATGTATGGGTTATTAGGTTCTATACCATACTCGACATATTGAGTTTGTGTAGCATGCTCTACAACACCTGTATACCATATATGTGTAGCTCCTAACGATTTGATTTCGCCAAGAACATTAGGCGTAAAGTGATTGAGTTTTCCCACACCATTCTGCTCGATAGAACCGAATGGGATACAGTGCTCGCAAGTATTAGAGAACAATCGCGGAAGAACCTGGTATATAACTATTTTTTCTTTCATATTATTATAACATGCTTAACTTTTTCTTTTTCTCATCAGGAAGGCTTCTCAGCACCTCTATCGCTGTTTGATATCCTAGAGACTCTATCTTTTCCTGCTCATTTAAATCAAACACATTGTAATTGCTGACATCTTCACATTCTATCAAAATATCACACTTAGCCATATCAGGAAAGACATTGCCCGATGACAAAAAATTGTAGGCCCGATGAGTAATAGACAAGAGATTGTGTTCATATTGATCGTTGTCCATTGGCGATACATTTACACCTATCAACACATCGCATAACTCACGAATAGGAGTAGCCGGCAGGTTACACATAACACCGCCATCGACATAGTGTATGCCATCTATCTCAAGAGGAGGAAATACAATGGGAATAGAGCATGATGCTGCAATGCGTATAGCCAAATCACCCTTGTTAAAAGCTACACTCTTACCATTATCGAAGTCTGTTGCTACTATATAAGTAGGTGTTTTCAACTCCTCAATGCGCTTTGAATGCAATCTTTTATCAATAAAGTGCACAAACTTGTCGAGTTTAAGCAAACTTTCGCGAGGCATTGTTACATCGACAAGTTCCTTTACATTTACTTCACTAAACAATCGTATGATGTGTTGAGGTGCATATCCGTCGGCATATAACGCAGCAATTATCGAGCCGGCACTAGTTCCGGCAATAACATCGGGCTTTATACCATACTCTTCAAGTGCACGCAATACACCCACATGTGCAAATCCACGTGCGCCACCACCACCTAACGCCAATCCTATACGATAGGGACGTTGTGTTTCCTGCTTTTTCTTTCCAAACCAAAACATAGCGATACTTTGATTATCGTGCGAAGATAGTTTATTTTTGTACCATCTGCAAGATTTTAGAAAAATACTATTTGTCATATTTCACAATACCAACACTTGCATATTCGCACAAAAACATTTAAATTTGGATGTCAGAAAAACCTTAATTTCTTAATCTTTTTATACCATGGTAAATTCCGTTCTAAAATACAGTTCTACTGCTATTATCAATATTCAAGACGGCAGTTTTGATGCGCCCATTTTGTCACACACCTACATCGATGGCAATGGTATAGTAGAGTTTGATGGTAATCCTACTCGTGTTGGAGAGAGGGCATTTTTTGACAACTTAGACCTCACATCTATCACTTTACCCGACTCAGTGTTGGAGATAGGAACAAATGCCTTTGGCCGATGCAAGAATCTACTGAAAGTAGTTGTAGGAAATCAACTGCAAACGATAGGCCAGTCGGCATTTGGTCAATGTACCAGTTTAACCGATTTATCACTA
>CAJGDT010000104.1 GCA_904502265.1 uncultured Barnesiella sp.
GACATCGACGCATTTGCTCCTCGCTTGTCATTCTTCTGGGCTATTGGTATGAACTTCTTCATGGAGGTTGCCAAGATGCGTGCAGCTCGTATGTTGTGGGCTAAGATTGTTCAACAATTCAACCCCAAAAACCCCAAATCTCTTGCATTGCGTACTCACTCGCAAACATCAGGTTGGTCACTCACTGAGCAAGATCCTTTCAACAACGTAGGTCGTACTTGTATCGAGGCTATGGGTGCTGCTCTCGGTCACACTCAATCATTGCACACCAATGCTCTTGACGAGGCTATCGCACTTCCCACCGACTTCTCGGCTCGTATCGCTCGTAATACTCAAATCTACATCCAAGAAGAGACTTACATCACTAAGGAGATCGACCCCTGGGCAGGTTCTTACTATGTAGAGTGGTTGACCAACGAGTTGGCTCACAAAGCATGGGAGCACATCCAAGAGATCGAGAAATTGGGTGGTATGGCCAAGGCTATCGAGACAGGTATTCCCAAACTCCGCATTGAGGAAGCTGCAGCTCGCACTCAAGCTCGCATCGACTCTGGCAAACAAACTATCGTGGGTGTTAACAAATATCGTCTCGCCAAAGAGGCTCCCATCGATATTCTTGAAATCGACAACACTGCCGTACGCGAATCGCAAGTTGCTCGCATCGTTGACTTGAAGGGCAAACGCGACGAGGCTGCTGTACAAGCTGCTCTCGAGGCTATCACTAAGTGTGTTGAAACTAAAGAAGGTAACTTGCTCGACCTCGCAGTTAAGGCAGCTCAAGTTCGCGCCACATTGGGCGAAATCTCTGACGCTTGCGAGAAGATAGCAGGTCGCTCTAAAGCTGTAATCAGAACTATTTCAGGCGTGTATTCTTCAGAAAACAAACAAAGCGACGACTTCAAGAAAGCTACTGAATTGTGCGATAAATTCGCTAAACGCGAAGGTCGTCAACCTCGTATCATGATTGCCAAGATGGGACAAGACGGTCACGACCGTGGTGCCAAGGTTTGTGCAACAGGTTACGCCGACTGTGGTTTCGACGTTGATATGGGACCCTTGTTCCAAACTCCCGCCGAGGCTGCTCGTCAAGCAGTAGAGAACGACGTTCACGTTCTTGGTGTTTCTTCTCTTGCTGCCGGTCACAAAACTCTCGTACCCCAAGTTATTGAGGAGTTGAAGAAACTTGGTCGCGAAGACATCATCGTTATCGCCGGTGGTGTTATCCCCGCACAAGACTACGACTTCCTCTATCAAGCAGGTGTTGCCGCTATCTTTGGTCCGGGTTCTCCCGTATCTCGCTCAGCATGGCAAATCCTTGAGATCCTCTTGGGCGAAGAATAATACACTGCATTATTCGCTATAAGAAGAGGGATGCTCCAATTACGGAGCATCCCTCTTTGCTTACACATATATTATATATAGACGAAAAGACCGCATCATCACGACGCAGCCTTCTCAGTATCAAAAACAAGAAAGAGGAATCTTATCAAACGCACTAAGGCGAGATAAGGACAATAATACCAATGAAACACACAAAAAACAAGAATATCATTATTGCATTGTAGTGCCTAATACTATAACTAACAGCTATTACAGATGGTAGTCGACACGCCTTATTGTAACATCATCGTATCACTGCAGTAACTGTTCGATATTATAACACAACATGACAAAAAAAGTTTGTCATCAAGAGAATCTTTTATTCTATCGCACATCATATATTACCTAATCTTTAATCTTTATTGACTCATGCAATAAAAATAATTTCCTATTTTTGTAAAATGAAACAGCGACTACTCACCTATGCCATGCTCTTGCTGATAGCAACACACACATCGTGTTACACTGCAACCGAGTCTACCCCTCGTATCAAGGTAGACCAAGAGGCATATCAACCCACAATAGAGGAGTTGGTAATAGACAACAATTTTGCTCACATGGGTTGTCACACATGGGTAGAAGGCAAGGCATTTATTTCTATTGAAGACGACCTATCGCCAATGCTTCGGCCTGAAGACAATGCTCCAATGAGCGACAACGGGCTGAAAGACAAGACCTTCTTTTACAAAGGCTATCGCGAAGAAAATATATTTGGCGACAAGGCAGTTGTGTACTTACTTTTTGAGTGCAACAATTACACTTACTCATACTATACCGGCAAAAGTATCGAAGAGATAAAAGACAGCAACTACCGACCTCTCATACCCTCACTGGTAGATATGGACGATGTAGCTATGGCACGATCGCTCTTTGTAGGAAAGAGACTATATATCCTCACCAACCATTGGTACAATAAGCAGGGTGAGGTCATACAGGGCAGACATCACATTGCTGTAAATATTACGACTGTAGAGCCGGGTAGCAACGTCTTACCATTAGCTATACACTTTACCGACGATCGCGGAGTGGAAGCAAAAGTATATATTACCACCAGGAGTTCGACGCATACACAAATGCTATCGTTCGACCGACTATTCTCCTATAAAGACCCTCGTAACGAGCACCCCGAAATCACCGATGAAATATGGTGTGCCATCACCGAAAGTCGGATTATAAAAGGCATGACAAAAAATGAATGCCGACTATCGATAGGGCTACCGGCCGAAGTAAACAAAATAGCCACCTATAATGGTATAAAAGAACAATGGTTATACAACAGTGGAGCATATCTCTTTTTCTCTGACGGAGTGCTTGAGGAGTTCCGCTACTAACACAAAGAGAGTATCATGATACAAGAAAATATAGACATCACACACCGACACACATTCGGTATAGCAACAGAAGCTAAGGCATGGGCCGACTATAATTCGGTTGACGAATTAAGACAACTCTTACAAGAGGCCAAAGAGCGCGATTTAACGTTCATGCCCATTGGAGAGGGCAGCAATCTACTCTTTGTCAGGAGATATGATGGATTGCTATTGCACTCGACCATCAAAACACTCAATGTAACACCCACCGACAACAATGAGATATTGGTGCAAGCCGGCAGTGGTTGGATATGGGATGATTTCGTTGCACACTGCGTATCACAAGGTTGGTATGGTGTAGAAAACCTCTCATACATACCCGGTACCGTGGGAGCAAGCGCTGTACAGAACGTAGGAGCCTATGGTGTAGAGGCATGCGACGTAATAGATTCGATATCACTACTCGCCACCGACACGCTCAAGGAGTGTACCATAAAAGCATCAGAATGCAACTATGGCTATCGGACAAGCCTGTTCAAAACAGACTGGAAAGGCATGTACATTGTTACAGCTGTTACATTTCGATTAAGCCTAAATCCTCGATACACCCTCGACTACGGCAATCTGCGCAGTGTTGTAGGTGACACACCCACCTTATCAAGCGTACGTGAGGCCGTTATAAAGATACGACAACAAAAGCTACCCGAGCCAAACGAACTGGGTAGTGCAGGCAGTTTCTTTGTCAATCCGGTAATAGCTCGTGAACACTACAACAAGCTATTGGAAAAATACCCCAATATGCCACACTACGACGTAGATACTGATAGAGTAAAAATACCGGCTGCATGGCTTATTGACCATCTCGAATGGAAAGGAAAAAGCCTTGGCGGAGCAATGGTCTATCCCCAACAGCCTCTTGTTATAGTAAATACAGGCAATGCTCGTGCCGGACACGTGGTGCAACTGGCACAAGATATCGCTTTCTCGGTATTCGAGAACTTTGGCATTATTATTACTCCCGAGGTAAATTACATACATTGACATTTACCACCAACAACAAATAACACAAAACCATGGCACAGATAGAATTTTTGGGAACAGGCACATCTACCGGAGTACCACAGCCTTTGTGCACCTGTGAGGTGTGCAACAGTACCGACCCTCGCGACAAACGTCTGCGTTGCTCATCTATACTGAAATTTGACAATACACATATTCTCATCGACTGTTCCCCCGACTTTCGTTATCAGGCCATGCGTGCCGGTATTGACCACATCGATGCTTTGTTACTCACTCATGCTCACACCGATCACATGGGAGGCCTCGACGACCTACGTCCATACTGCACATACGACCCTATGCCTATCTATGCCGAAGATCGAGTACTCAACGACGTGCGCACACGCCTACCCTACTGCTTTATGGAGAATCCTTATCCGGGCATACCTCGATTTGATACCCATATCATTGCACCCAACACACCATTCTCGGTAGGCAATGTTGAGATACTTCCTCTACGCGTCATGCACTACAACCTTCCTATAGTAGGCTACCGATTGGGCAATTTGGCTTATATAACCGACTGCCTCACAATGCCCGACGAAACAATAGCCCAACTACAAGACCTGGACATACTCATTATCAACGCACTACGACACACCGAGCATATATCACATCAAACACTTGCATCGGCACTATCGGTCATAGAGAAACTTGCACCACGTCAAGCATACCTTATCCACATGTCGCACAACATGGGGCTACACGAAGAAGTATCCAAACAACTTCCGGCGAATGTAAAATTTGCTTACGACGGACTCGTACTCGACTTCTAACCAAAAGCTATAAATGTTAAGATAGTTTTAATATTGCAAACGTTTGCAGTACTTATGCACACATAAACACATTTTACACATACACAATTAGTTACAATAAGTTACCTTTGTAATTACTACACACATATCGTTAGTATGTAGTATTTACATTTTGACAAAATTCAAAACTTTATAATTCAATCATATTAAAAAAACACAGGGAATATGAAAAAAATTTTACTTTTCTTCTGTGCCATGTTTGCACTCAGTGCTATGGCATTGACTTACAACGTTACAGTTCCTGCCGGAACTAATGCCTGCTACATTGCCGGCGAAATGAATGGTTGGTCGCAGCAAGAGATGACTAAGGTCGACGCCACTCACTACACTATCGACATTGCCGGTGCCAACGAATCGCAAGGCTACAAGTACTGCAGCGGCCCCGGATGGGACTATGTTGAGAAAGATGCCAACGGTGGCGAGTTGAGCAACCGCATCTACAGCGCCAACGACGTAGTTGCCAAGTGGAATAAGGTATATCAACCCAGTGCTCCCGTTGAGAAACCCGAGGGCAACATCACTATCTACCTCGAGAAGGCTTCGGCTTACGCTACTACCTACCTCTATGCTTGGGAAGGTGCCGACCTTGGCTCTTGGCCCGGTATGGCTATGAGCGAGACCGAGACTGTTAACAATGTTGAGTATCTCAAGCACACTTTCGTAGCTCCCGAGAAGGCTATCAACATCATCTTCAACGACAATGGTGGCAACCAGACCAACGATATCACCGGTGTAACCAAGACTACTTACTACCGACTCAACAGCACATCTGGTCGCACAGATGTTACTATCATTAATGCAGGAGAGGTAGTCGAGCCCGAAATTCCCGGCACACTTACCTATAACGTTACTGTGCCTGCAGGCACTCCCGCCTGCTATATCGTGGGTGAATTTAACGGTTGGGATGCCGGCAACGCCACTCAAATGACTATGGTAGACGATACTCACTACACAGTATCTCTCAACAATGTTACTAAATCAATGCAATACAAGTATATCTGCGGTCCTTCATGGGATTATGTAGAGATGCACGCCGATGGTACTTCCGATGTTCAAAACCGTACTTGGAGCGACAACGATGTTGTGGCTGCATGGAAGGCTATTGCAGATGCTCCCGATGTACCACAAGATCCCGAAACACTCATTTACAATGTAACAGTTCCTGCCGGTACTCCTGCTTGCTACATCGCCGGAGAAATGACAGGCTGGTCATTCATTCCCATGAGCCAAGTAGACGAAACTCACTACACACTCACACTCATGGGTGTAACTCGTGCCATGAAGTACAAATATACTTGTGGAAATGAAGGGGCCTACGTAGAGGTACATGCCGATGGCAACGCTGTTGCCGACCGCACAGATCACGAAAATGATGTAGTTGAGGCATGGAAAGCTATCCCC
>CAJGDT010000105.1 GCA_904502265.1 uncultured Barnesiella sp.
CTACAGCGACACTTGCCATAGCCACTCGCAATATTGGTGCTACAAAGGCTTCGGTGTTGGGCGTGTTTGAGCCTATAACGGCTATCCTTGTAGGTACGCTTGTCTTTGGAGAAGCGCTTACTGCTAACATTGTGGTAGGTATTGTTATAGCAATTGTAGCAGTCGCATTTATGATATTGGTGACAAAACGTTAAGTATTATCATAAAGTAATGGGGCTGATTCGTATGTGTACGAGTCAGCCCCATTTGTTGGTTACGTTATGTCGCTCTGTTAACGAATTGTTACCATTGTAGCTCCAAATCCGTACTCGCGGAACGATGCGTCTTGGCAATTGTATTCTTTGTATTTGGTGCGCAATTCATCGAGAATGGCACGACGTAGTGTGCCTTCGCCCTTGCCGTGAATAAACACGATGCGTTGCCCTTTATTATTGCGGTTGTCGGCAAGAACCTTGCGGAAGGTGTCCATTTGATACTCCAGCATTTCGCCGTTGCTCATGCCTGCAGTGCTGTCGAGTAGGGCATTGATGTGGAGATCTATCTCGATAATCTCGTTAGGCTGTTGCTTGGGCTTGCTTATGTGGGGGCGATTGATAGCCTCCGAGCGGTTTTTCTCGCCCATGGCACGAGCCAAGTCATCGGTATTGACAACCAATGGGCGTATGGGAGTATCGTTCTTGACCAAGTCGATAATGAGTGCCGGCTCGTCGTAATAGAGGTTCGCGCGGAAACTGTGCAACTTGTAGAGTTTAACGGGGTCAAATCGCATCTCTATTACACCCGGATTCTTGGCCTTATAATGTTTGCCTTGTTTGAATGCAATGTATTGAAATCCTATGCGTTGCAAAGAGTTGATTTCGTTTTGTTGCAGTTCCTCAAGTTCCATTTGCATGTTGGGCTCTATCACACCGGCATAGCGAGTTCGCCAGCCTTCATCGTCGCGGCTGGTGAAGGTAAAGTATAGGTAATAGTTGCTGTCGTTTACCAAGCAGATGTCGTGAGCTGTAGTGTTGAGGTGTTTCGGCTCGTGAGGAATAATAGCCAATGCAATGTTGAGTTGCTCACCTTCGGGAGTTTCTTCAATAGGCTCATTGCTCACTGTTGGGGCAGATGTCGCCTTGCGAGGCTCGTCTTTGCTAAAAGTAGCCGCAGTGAATACGGTGCGTACTTCGGGCTGTTTCTTCTCGGGTTTAGCAGGCTCAACTACCACACACTCGCGTATGAGTACCGGTGTTTCAAATCCGTCAGGCTCCTCTACATAAGCCATGTCGCGGTCTATCTTGCGTACGACACCGCCACCAACTGCGTTGAGGAATCGTACTTTATCTCCAATATTAAGTGTTGCCATAATCTTGTATTTTTATTTTGAGCAAAGGTAATAACAAACGCTCAAGAAATATGAAACTTGTTTCAATATTTTTTACAGTGGGTGTATCATTCCTTTGCGATCTACTTCAAATATAATATCCTGGGCAGATTAAAAAAAGAGGAGATAGGCGTTGATGGCTTATCTCCTCGTGATTATGTAATCTAATTTGTTATTTTACACGACGATATGTAATCCACGACTCATACTCCTCGTAACCACTGTTATCTTCCATAAATCCACTGTCATTCATATAGAAAATCATAGTGTCGTCATCCTTGAAACTAACAGTGACAGTGTTGGTATAGTCGCCAGTAATGAGCAGAGATGTAAATTGGTCGCCTTTGATGCTGTAGGGGAAGGGGATGTTGAGCAACTCTTGCGACTCCTCGTCGCCTATCTCAATTGCCGAAATTGCCAATGGGGTGATGCGTAGTATACTCCAATCCTCGCTTCCGGGTATAATGTCGTAGCTGTTTTCGTATGTGTTCATTTCCGATTGAGTGCCGTCTTCATTATAATACCACCACATGTCCGACTCGGTTATGTGTACTGTTTCCCAGTCTCCTATCATTTTGCTTGCGTTCGAATTAGGGTCTAAGACGCAGCTATTTAGTGATAAAACAAGGGTGATAATACCCCAGATAAAAAATAACTTTTTCATAGTTTATAGATTTTTGATTTTTCGCATGTAAAAATACACAAAATAATCTTTGTTGTGTATGTTCTATCAAGTATTTTTTTGCTGCTTTTTTGTTGTATGTTAAAAAATGTAAAGTTAGAAATTTATTGTTTTATTTTGTAAAGTGTAGTTGGCAAATTAGGTATATAATTCTTATATTTGCAAAGAATTTTTCTTAAGATTAGTGGTGTAGTGGAATCGTTTTACAGAACACATAGCTATCTGTTGGAGCACTTGGGCAATCCTGTCCGACGTGAGTTGATGCGTGAAATAGATTGGTCGCATCGTCTCATAGGTATCAAGGGTAGCCGTGGTGTTGGTAAGACTACCTTTTTGCTGCAGTACGCACGTGAGAATTTCAAGACCGACGATCGTGTTTGTCTCTACATCAATCTCAATAATCTATATTTTACAGATCACTCGCTGGTAGATTTTGCTTCAGACTTTTATAAGCAAGGAGGTCGAGTGTTGCTTATTGATCAAGTCTTTAAGTATCCGGGATGGAGTGAGGCATTGCGTGCTTGTCACGATATGCTACCCGAGTTGCAGATAATATTTACCGGCTCGACCGTGATGCGACTGAAAGAAGAGAACCCCTTGCTCGATGGACTTGTAGCGTCTTACAATTTGCGCGGTTTCTCGTTCCGTGAGTACCTCAATATCAAGACCGGCATGCTGTTCCGTCCTTATACTTTTGAGGAGATTATGGAAAATCATGCTACCATAGCGCGAGCTATATCGGGCCGTGTCAATCCTCTTGAATATTTCGATGGTTACTTGCATCATGGCTATTATCCATTCTTTCTTGAAAAGAGTAATTTTTCGGAAAATCTTATCAAGACAATCAATATGATAATGGAGGTAGATATTCTCTTGCTTAAACAGTTGGAGTTGTCTTATCTACCCAAGTTGCGCCGTTTGTTCTACCTTATCATCAAGCGTGTGCCCGGAGCCGTTAATGTGAGCAAGTTGAGCCAGGAGACACAAATATCGCGCGCTACGGTAATGAACTATATCAAGTGTTTCAAGGATGCACGTCTCATCAATATGTTGTATCGTGAGGGCGAGGCCTATCCTCAGAAACCTGCCATGTTGTACTTGCACAATACCAATCTTATATATTCAAATCGCTCAATGACGGTAGATAGGCAAGCCGTGTGCGAAACGTTTTTCTATCATGCTTTGCATTGTAATCATCGCCTTAATATGGGCGCTAACAGTGTGCGCTTTATTGTAGATGGTGAGCATCCTTTCCGTATTATATCGCAACAAGCCAAGTCGCGTATGGGAGGTGATATGAACTATGTAATAGACGGATTGGTAGTAGGGCATGATAATATTATACCCTTGTGGTTGTTCGGATTTTTATATTGAAAAAAACATACAATACCTAATATTTATAGAATATGAGTAAAGAAAAAAAATTTTTGACTTGTGATGGTAACCAAGCTGCTGCGCATATCTCGTATATGTTCTCAGAAGTAGCTGCTATTTATCCCATCACACCTTCGTCTACAATGGCTGAGTATGTAGATGAGTGGGCTGCTGCCGGACGTAAAAACATCTTCGGTGAGACAGTTCTTGTTCAAGAGATGCAATCGGAAGGTGGTGCTGCCGGTGCTTTGCACGGTTCATTGCACGCCGGTGCATTGACTACCACTTATACTGCATCGCAAGGTCTTTTGTTGATGATCCCCAACATGTATAAGATTGCCGGTGAAATGTTGCCCACAGTATTCCACGTGTCGGCTCGTACATTGGCTTCGCACGCCTTGAGTATCTTCGGTGATCACCAAGACGTTATGGCATGTCGTCAAACAGGTTTCGCTATGTTGGCCGAAGGTTCGGTACAAGAGGTTATGGACTTGGCCGGTGTTGCTCACTTGGCTACTATCGAGTCGCACATCCCCTTCATCAACTTCTTCGATGGTTTCCGTACATCGCACGAGATACAAAAAATTGAAGTTATCGACCAAGAGGATCTCGCACCCCTTGTAAATCAAGAGGGTCTTGCTGCATTCCGTCGTCGTGCTCTCAACCCCGATGCTCCTATTGCTCGTGGTTTGGCTGAGAATGGTGACGTATTCTTCCAACACCGTGAGTCTTGCAACAAGGCATACGAGGCTGTTCCCGAGATTGTAGAGAAGTACATGAACGAAATCTACAAAATCACCGGTCGCAAATATAACTTGTTCGACTACTATGGTGCTGAGGATGCTGAGCGCGTAATCATCGCTATGGGTTCGGGTACAGAGGCTATCCGCGAGGCTGTTGACTACCTCGTAGCTCAAGGCGAGAAGGTAGGTCTTGTGGCTGTTCACTTGTATCGTCCCTTCTCTGCTAAGCACTTCTTGGCTGCTGTTCCTGCTACAGCTAAACGTATTGCTGTACTCGACCGTACCAAAGAGCCCGGTGCTACTGCCGAGCCTCTCTTCCTCGATGTTAAAGAGTGCTTCTATGGCAAAGAAAATGCGCCTCTTATCGTAGGCGGTCGCTATGGTTTGGCTTCAAAGGATACTACTCCTGCTCAAATCCTTGCGGTTTACGAGAACTTGGCTATGGCTCAACCCAAAGATCACTTCACTCTCGGTATCGTAGACGACGTAACATTTACATCACTCCCCTTGAAAGAGGAAATCGCTCTTGGTGGTGAGGGTATGTATGAGGCTAAGTTCTACGGTTTGGGTGCTGATGGTACTGTAGGTGCTAACAAGAACTCTATCAAGATTATCGGTGATAACACCAACAAATATTGCCAAGCATACTTCGCTTATGACTCAAAGAAATCGGGTGGTTTCACTTGTTCACACCTTCGTTTCGGTGACGATCCCATCCGTTCTACTTACTTGGTAAATACTCCCAACTTTGTTGCTTGCCACGTACAAGCATACTTGAACATGTATGACGTAACTCGTGGTTTGCGCGAGAACGGTACATTCTTGCTCAACACAGTGTGGAGTGGCGAGGAGTTGGCTAAACACCTTCCCAACCGCGTTAAACGTTACTTCGCTGAGAAGAACATCACTGTTTACTACATCAACGCTACACAAATTGCACAAGAGATAGGTCTTGGTAACCGTACCAATACTATCCTCCAATCAGCATTCTTCCGCATCACCGAGGTTATCCCCGTTGATTTGGCTATCGAGCAAATGAAGAAATTCATCGTTAAGTCTTATGGTAAGAAGGGTGAGGATGTTGTTAACAAGAACTATGCAGCTGTTGACCGTGGTAATGAGTACAAGCAACTCGCTATCGATCCCGCTTGGGCTTCGCTTGCCGATGATGCTGCTGTTGAAAACAACGATCCTGAATTCATCAACAAGGTGGTACGTCCCATCAACGCTCAAGATGGTGACTTGCTCAAGGTTTCGGACTTCGTAGGTTACGAAGACGGTGCTTGGGAAGCCGGTACTGCTAAATACGAAAAACGCGGTGTAGCTGCTTTCGTTCCTACTTGGAATGCTGCTAACTGTATCCAATGTAACAAGTGTGCATTTGTATGTCCTCACGCTTGTGTACGTCCCTTCGTGCTCGACGAGCAAGAGTTGGCCGGTGCTAACTTTGAGACTATCGAGATGAAAGCTCCTGCAACTATGAAGGGTATGCACTTCCGCATGCAAGTGAGTGTACTCGACTGTCTTGGTTGCGGTAACTGTGCCGACGTATGTCCCGGTAACAAAGAGGGTAAAGCTCTTACAATGGTGGCTCTCGAAGGCGAACTTCCCGAGGCAGCTAACTGGGATTACTGCGTGAAGAACGTTAAGAGCAAGCAAAATCTCGTTGATGTGAAGAGCAATCCCAAGAACTCACAATTTGCTACTCCTTTGTTTGAGTTCTCTGGTGCATGTTCTGGTTGCGGTGAGACTCCCTATGTGAAACTTCTCACTCAACTCTTCGGTGAGCGCGA
>CAJGDT010000106.1 GCA_904502265.1 uncultured Barnesiella sp.
ACTACCCAGGATATATTGTATAGGCTCGTGCCGAAGCAGTCGCTCAACGATATCTTCTATACGGGCAACGGTCTCAACCGAGAGCATCGCATCGCGATTGAGCAACAGTTGCGTGGTGTTATATCCACACAACTCTTCGAATATAAGACGAATGAATGCCTCCACCTCCCCGGTCGGATAAAGATCGACCAACGAAGTGCGTATCATTCGCATTGCTTGTTGTACATTTTCTATGGCCATTACGAATATAATAGCTTATCTACCGCCACTATCTACGGCTAATTTCGATGTGCAAAACTACAAAATTTATTAGAAAATGCCTATTTTTGCATCATGAATATCGACGAACTATACATGCAACGCTGCCTGCAACTTGCCGGCATGGCCGAAGGACACACATCGCCCAATCCCATGGTGGGCGCGGTAGTAGTATGCGACGGACTTATTATTGGCGAAGGCTATCATCGCCGTTGCGGAGAGCCACACGCCGAAGTGAATGCCATAGCATCAGTGCATGACAAGTCGTTACTATCCCGTTCCACCATATACGTTTCGCTCGAACCCTGCTCGCACTATGGCAAGACACCTCCATGTTGCGACCTCATCATTGCATCGAGGATTCCACGTGTTGTAGTAGGCTGCTTAGACCCCTTCCCCGAGGTAAGTGGTCGTGGCGTGAAGCGCCTGCGCGACAACGGCATAGAGGTCATTACCGGCATACTCGAACAAGAATGTTGGTGGCTCAACCGCAAGTTTATGACATTCCACAGCCTACACCGCCCCTACATCACACTGAAATGGGCACAAAGCAGCGATGGCTACATAGACCGCAAACGTGAGGCTCACGAAAAAGCCACACTATTCTCAACATCCACCACACAAGTTTGGTCGCACCGCTTACGTGCCACCAACGATGCCATTGCCGTAGGAACTAATACCGTCTTGACCGACAATCCATCTCTCACAGTACGCTATTGGAGTGGCAAAAACCCGCTAAGAGTAACACTCGACCGTCACGGTCGCATACCTTCAAGCGCAACCATTCTCGATGGAACAACCCCCTCAATTATTATTAAAGATTGCGACTCATCTGCCGGCGATGAGGCATCTCTACACACTCTTATCCAAACACTTAGAGAACACAACATACAAAGTCTTATAGTGGAAGGCGGTCGAGAGTTATTACAATCTTTTATCGACAACAACCTATGGGACGAAGCTCGCATAGAAACCACACCCATAGAACTAAACAATGGCATAGCAGCACCACACATCGATGGCCAAACGATTGCATACAACAACCACCGTCCCGGCCATAACACCCTTGTATTACGCAACCTCTGCAAATAGAGATATTTCTACACACCATCACTTGGGTACAACATTTTGCGCATTTATCGCAAGAAAATTGTTTGTGCAAAATTTAAAAATTACCCCTAATTAAATATAATTATAACAAGAGGGCGTGCTCATTGACAAAAAAGTTTATATCTTTGTCGGTTGATAAATTTCATACTCAAAACAACCGAACAAAATGAGCAAATTCTTTAAATACATTACGTACATTCTCTTCACATTGTGCATTCTCACAGCATGCAAAAAAGAAGATGAAGGAAAAAACCCCGTTTCCGACAGCGTGCGTATCTCTGCCTTTGCACTCAAAGCCGACTCTACCAATATCGAAAACCTCGACAAGGTATTCTTTACCATCGATTTGGAAAAAGGTCTTATATACAATGCCGATTCACTACCCCGAGGTACTAATGTAACGGAATTGAAATTTACACTCAAAACCGAAAATGCATCGGAAATAAATATCACCACAGCCGATACTACATACAATTACCTCAAAAACGACAACTTACCCAACAATCTATTTACACCTGCCAACATTGAGGTTGTATCACAAAGTGGTAGTTACAAGAAAAATTATCAACTCAAAATCAATGTACACAATCTCAACCCCGACCAATTATACTGGGGTGGAGTACAATATTCGAAACTACCCGGCGAAGGCACACTGAGTGCCCAACACACCATCAAGTACCAAGAGTTGGTTTACTGCTTTATGACTCGCGACGACAAGCAATTGCTTGCCATCGCCACACACCCTGCCGACGAGTGGCAAATTACCGAATTGGCTCTTTCTTTTAGTCCCAACTGGCAATCTTTGCGCGCAAGCGACGAGATAATGGCTATTCTCGACAATGACAACAACCTCTACACTTCTACCGATGGCGTTAATTGGGAGAATACCGGCAAAAATTATGCAGCCCTCATCGGTTGCATAGGCACTGAAATGCTCACCCTCACCCGCGATGGCGAAAATTATTATCACGACAAATATCCTCAACCCGAAGGATTTACCCCCCAACTCATATCACCCAAATTTCCTGTAGAAGGATTCAGCGATATGGTTACTTACAACTCTGTATGGCTATCTTCACCCCAAGGTATGATTGTGGGCGGTCGCACAGCCGACGGTAAACTCACCGGAGCTTTGTGGGGATATGATGGAACTTCATGGGCATTGCTCAACAATCAAATTTCGGCTCGTGAAGGCGCCTCATTCTTTACATTTGTCACCTTCTTTACCGACGACAATTGGGTTACATCCGAGTTGCCAACGTGGTTTGTTGTAGGTGGCCTCAACGAGAATTCGTCACTCCGCGATGTGTGGGTATCAAACAACTATGGCATAACATGGCAAAAAGGCGATATCAGCATGACATTGCCCGGTTATATTAATTCTCGCGGCTATGCCTCAGTTGTTATTTGTGACGAGCCGGCCAACACGATTTACGACACTTGGCAGTCGGTCGACGTACTTCCCATACCTCAAGGATATAGAAAACTGGCTACATATAGTTCCACTTCCAATTACTTAGTGCCCTATATTTATATGTTTGGCGGCAGTTATTCGATTGGTACTATATACGACCAAGTGTGGAGAGGAACTATCAATCGACTTCGTTTTGAACCTATCCCCTAATTATTGACAAACAAGATACTTTTCAATACACATTGAGCGTTCTTATAATACAGGAAGCAGAATGATCACAAAAAAGAAGATTATGAAAAGAATCTTGACCACCTTGTGCATAGCTATTGTTGCCGCCACGCTATCGCAGGCTCATGCACAAGATTACAAATACGATATAGGAGTAGAAGCCGGCATCAGCAGCTATTGGGGCGATGTCAATCAGTCGTCACTCATATATCGTCCGGGCTTCACTGGTGGTGCAGTCTTTCGATATGTCATCGACTATCGTTGGGCTATACGTGCCAACCTTTCGGCAGCAATGCTCTCGGGCAATGCCACCGACGACGACAATATTCTTCCCGGAGGGGATGGATACCAATTCAGCACCACACTCTTTGATGCAGGATGCCGTGCCGAATTCAATTTTTTCAACTATGGTGTAGGCCAATCATATAAAAACACCAGCCGTTTTTCGCCCTACGTGACCGCAGGTCTTGCATTCTGTGCAGGATTTCCCGAGGGAAACAACTTTTTTACAGTAAACATACCATTTGGTGTGGGCGTAAAATACAAAGTAGGACAAAGATGGAACTTAGGCTTGGAATTTGCCATGCACAAGGTTATTGGCGATAACATAGATAAGAGCGAACTTAAAGACCCATACTTGATACCCAGTTCGGCACTAAAAAACACCGATTGGTTTTCGACATTAACTTTAAGTATCACATACGATTTCGGGTTTAAGACACTGCCCTGCAACACTTGCCCCGATTTATAAAAAACAATATTGACAACTATAAAATAACCGAGAGATGTCTCTTGTAGAAAAAATAGATTTACAACGCATTCCACGACACATTGCCATTATCATGGATGGCAACGGCCGTTGGGCAAAAGAACGCAACCTCGATCGTTCGCAAGGCCACCGCAAAGGTCTTGACGTAGTTCATGAGATTACTAATGATGCTGCCGACTTGGGAGTAGAATGCCTCACGCTGTATGCATTCTCTACCGAAAACTGGAACCGCCCCCAAGCCGAGGTCGATGCTCTCATGGCTCTTGTTGTATATGGTATCGAAAGAGAGACACCCGGAATGATTGAGAACGGTGTGCGCCTCAGTGTAATTGGCGACACATCTCGCATGCCAATAGAGGTACAAAAAAGACTGCAAAAGTGTATAGAAGACACAGCCGGTGGTAAGCGTATCACTCTCAACCTCGCTCTCAGCTATTCGGCTCGTTGGGAAATTATAAATGCCGCTCAACAACTCGCTCAAAAAGCGGCTGATGGCATTATAAAACCCCAAGACATCAACGAAGAGACATTTGCAGCACACCTCACAACAGCACACTTGAGCGACCCCGACCTCCTTATTCGCACCGGTGGAGAGTTGCGTATCAGCAACTTCCTACTTTGGCAGCTATCCTATGCCGAGTTCTACTTCACCAACGAATATTGGCCTGATTTCAACAAAGAGAGTCTTTGCCGCGCAATCATAGAATACCAAAGCAGAGAACGCCGTTTTGGCAAAACAAGCGAGCAAGTTAAAACAAACGATAAAGCATAAGATATACAGACAACATGTCACATCCTGTAAAAATACTATTATTACTACTGTCAGCAGTATTTTGTTTGGCACAACCTGCCTTGTCGCAAGTTGTAACCAACGATACCATATACAACCCTACAGTTATTTATAACGAGAATCCCAAGACTTACGAAATAGCCGACATTACAGTAGTCGGTGCCGACAATTATGAAGACTATATCATTATAGGTTATTCTGGATTATCGGTAGGACAACGCGTAGAAATTCCGGGTGATGCTTTTACCAATGCGGCCAAGCGATTCTGGAGACAAGGCCTTTTCTCTGATGTTGAAATAGCCCTTGCCAAAGTTTGTGGTGACAAGGCTTGGATTGAACTTAGATTGACTCCCCAACCCCGCATCTCGCAAATCAACTACAACGGCATCAAAAAGACCGAACAAGAAGACCTTGAAACCCGCCTCGGACTTGTCAAGGGTCAACAAATCACACCCAATATCGTTGACCGCGCCGAGTTGATTATCAAGAAATATTTCGAGGAAAAAGGCTTTAGCAATGCCGAGGTACAACTTGTACAACATGAAGACCTTGCCCACAAGAACGAGGTTATTGTTGATATCAATGTCAATAAGAACGAGAAGATTAAGGTACACAAGATTTACTTCAATGGCAATAAAGTCCTATCGGACTTCGACTTGAAATGGGCTATGAAGAAGACAAGTGAGCGTGACTACTTCTTCACTTTGTTCAAGCAAAAGAAGTTTGTCGAGAGTGACTTCGAAAGTGACTTGGATGTACTCACCGAAAAATATAACGAAAAGGGTTACCGCGATGCAGTTATTGTTTGCGACAGTATCGTTCCATACGACAAGAACAAGGTAGACCTTTATATATCTATCGAAGAAGGTAATCAATACCATATACGCGACATACGCTGGGTGGGTAACACAGTATACACCAGCGAGACATTGTCAAATTTCCTTGGTATGCAACCGGGCGACGTATATAACCAAAAGTTGCTCAACAAACGTATCAACGAAGACGACGACGCTGTGTCGAACCTTTACCTAGACAAAGGTTACCTCTTCTTCCGTCTGCTCCCTATTGAGCAAAATATATCAAACGACTCAATCGACCTTGAAATGTCGATTATGGAAGGTCCTCAAGCACGTATCAACAAGGTTGTTATCAACGGAAATGACCGCCTATACGAGCACGTTATCCGTCGTGAATTGCGTACTAAACCCGGCGAATTGTTCAACAAAACCGACCTTGTTCGCTCGGCCCGTGAGATTGCCCAAACCGGCCACTTCGACCCCGAGTCGATGGATATCCAACCCAAACCTAATGCCGAAAACGGTACAGTAGACATTGAGATGAACCTCACCTCTAAGTCTAATGACCAAATTGAGCTTTCG
>CAJGDT010000107.1 GCA_904502265.1 uncultured Barnesiella sp.
AAAGTATCTATTATCAATCGTTCGCATCACGCGCTTCCTTCGTATAGCACACCTCTGTCGGCGGGTATGGACATCCGCGCCAATCTTGAGGAGCCCATAACCTTGCAACCCGGCGAGCGTCGCCTCATTCCCACAGGATTGTTTATCGCCCTGCCCGAAGGTTACGAGGCACAGATACGCCCTCGTAGTGGCTTAGCATTGAAGCATGGCATTACCGTACTCAATTCGCCCGGCACTATCGATGCCGACTATCGTGGTGAGGTGGGTATTATCCTTATTAACCACTCAGACAAAGCATTTGTTATTGAAGATGGTGAACGTGTGGGTCAAATGGTGGTGGCTCAATATAGCCGTGTGGAGTGGAACGAAACCGACTCGCTCGACGAAACCGAACGCGGTGCAGGTGGCTTCGGTCACACAGGTGTAAAATAGTCCTATAGCCGCATGAAGAGATTGTTGTACTTAGTTTTGGCCTGCATTATTGGTACTATAGCAATGCATGCCATCGGTGGCAAGCAACCCCGCTGTAGCGAGGCTGACATGGCTTTGTACAACTACTTCTATATGGAGGGTGAGAAACAAAACGCTCTGGGCAACTTCGACGCCGCTATGGCTTTGCTTGGCGAAGCTACTCGCATACACCCCAATGGCACAGCTGCACAATACAGTCTGGCCAAGATGTACATGATGATAAACCGTGTAGATACAGCCTTACTTATGCTCAAAGGAGTTGCCGAAAGCGACACAACACACTTTTGGTTTAACCTTGCTTATGCCAACACAACCATCCACGCAAAGCAATTTGGTGAGGCCGAGCGCATCTTTAAACGCATCATAGCCAACCACCCCGACCATCCCGAGATATACAACTCGTTGGCAAACCTCTATGCACACCAGAAAAAGTACAAAGAAGCCTTGGCTTGCTACGACTCGGTAGAGACATATATGGGCAACTCTCCCGAATTGGTAGGTAATCGTATTGCCTTGTACGATCTACTCGGCGATACAACCACAGCTATAAGCATGGCCGAAGATCTTGTTGCCGAGCAAGAGTACAACATCTATTACCTATTATACCTCACCGATGTTTATCGCCACTATGGGCTCACCCCTCAGATGTACAATACGCTCCAAAAAGTACAGAAAGAAGCCCCGGACGAGCCGTTGGTGTATATGCAATTGGCATCGTACTATTTGCTCGAAAAAGACACTGCAGCCTTTTACAACGAGTACGATAGTCTACTTTACAACGAAAATATATCGTGTGAAGAAAAACACAACGCTCTCGAAAACTTTGCCAACGAAGCTACTCGCTTTACTACCGACTCCATAATTATCGACTATTACCGCAAGTTAGTAGAGTTATATCCCTACGAGTATGCACCTCGCAACAATTATGCACTCATGCTCATCTACACACAACGCCTCGATGAAGCATGCAAGCAACTTACCATTATCGCAGAGCAGTCGGACAAAAATGGCCAAGTGTGGGAGCAAATTATGACAATATGCATAGACTTGGGGCAATATACCGAAGCTATAGAGGCCGGACTGAAAGCAATAGAAGCCGGACGCAAAGAGTGTATAACCTACATTTACTTGAGCAATGCAATGCTCTTAGCCAAACAATACGACCAGGCCGAGAAGTGTGCCCTGACAGCCCTCGATAGCATTTGTAACAATAACCAACGCCACGAGCGCTCATACCTATATGGCATCTTAGCCGAGACATACTCCAATAGAGACATGCTCGAAGAGTGTTACCAATACTACGACTCGGCACTGGTATATAACAGCAATAATGCAATGATACTAAATAACTACGCATACAAATTGGCCACCAATGGAGGCGACCTCTACAAGGCCGAGAATATGAGTAGTAGAAGTATAAACTTAGAGCCGGACAATACCACCTATATAGATACCTATGCCTGGGTGCTATTCAAGATGAACAGCTACACATTGGCTCGTATCTACATGGAGAAGGCTCTCGACAAGCTGAGCGACGAGGATAGCTTATCGGCCGAATATTACGAACACTATGGCGATATACTCATCATGCTGGGCGAAACAGACAAAGCTATAGAGCAATGGAATCAAGCTCTTAAATTGGCTCCGGAGCGTACTATATTGAAACAAAAAATCGAGCAAAAGCAATACATAGAAGAATGAGAAAACAAGCATTACTGATACTCGGCATTATACTCTTATCTCTTTGGGTCGGTTGTAAAAGCAACAAAGAGGTCTCAACTATTGTTGGGGTTGAGAATATAGCTCAAAAAAATGAGGAGAAAAGACTCTTTGCCGAAATGATAACAGCCTATGGCTCATGGGAGACCTTTGTAGCCTCAGGCTCGGTAAATGTTGCCGGACTGAATAGCTCTTTCGAATTGCGCATGATACGTAACGAGGCCATACAGATTTCAATACGCCCCCTTTTAGGCATAGAAGTGGCTCGCATCATTATTACCCCCGAAAAGATTTCTCTTTATGACAAAATGAGCAAAACCGCCTCTGTTGCCGAGTTGAGTTCATTACAAGAGAAGCTTCCTTTTGATGTCTCTTTCAGCAATATACAGAGTGTATTCTTGGGTCGTCCTTTTTTAATGGGCAACGAGGAGATAACCCTCGACGACTTTGATGATTTCAATTTTGAAGTTGCTTCACCCAAATGGATTATGACACCTAAAGTCACAGCCAACAATATAGCTTATATGTTTGGTATGGAAGGACAACAAGTAACACAACTGAGCGGTGGCGAAGTGGGCAACACCCGTAGACTTGATTGTCAATATAGCGACCATGAGACCATTACAGGACATATCGTACCCACCATTATCAAAGCTACTGCTACGGGTAGCACCAAAAGCTATTCGGCCTCACTCTACTACACCTCTATAGCATTCGACACAAAAACCTCTATCGATAGCAGTTCGTTTAGAAACTACAGCGAATCATCTATGATGGATCTTATCAAGTCTTTCATGAAATGATATACTTCAACAAAATACTTTCATTTCTCGTTGTCGTACTGTTCCTTTTAACGGGAACAGTATCGGCTCAAAACGTCGAGGAGTTGCGACATGACAAGGAGCAAGCCGAAAGCGAATTGCGCAAGACCAATCGTGAGTTGCAAAAGACTTTGAAAAGTGCCAACAGCATGATAAAAGAGATGGAGTTGCTCAACGCCGAGATAAACGACCAAAATAAGTTTATCAAAAGACTCAACAATGAGGTGACCCGACTCAATCGCCGACAACGCGCCATGCAAGACTCTATTGTACTACTCAAGAAGGAGTTGCAAAACAAACAAAGTTCGTACGGAAAGGCCATACGCAATATGGGGCGAAGAGGCAATAGTTACGACCAGTTCTTATTTATTTTCTCGGCCGAGTCATTCCAACAGTCATTGCGTCGTGTACGCTATCTCAGAGAATATTCCGATTGGCGCAAGAGACAATCACAAGAGATTGTACTCAAGCAAGAAGAATTAGCCTCGCAACAAATACAACTCGACTCGCTTATTGCCGAGCGTAAAGGTATCTTAGAGATGCGTACCCAAGAGGCCAATAAACTAAAAAGCAAGAAACGCGAGAAAAACGAGTTTGTTGCACAATTGCGAAAGAGTGAAAAATCGCTACGAAAAGAGGCCGATAAACAACAAGCACGTATCAACAAACTCAACAAGCAAATAGACGACATCATAGCCGAGGAAGCCCGAAAAGCAGCAGAAAGAGCTCGCGCAGAGGCCGAAGCCGAGGCTGCACGATTGGCCGCTGAAAAGGCGACCGCCGAGGGAAAATCGACACCCAAGAAGGAGGAAAAGAAGGTTGAGAGTAATAAAAAATCCACCGCCAAATCGAAAGACCCACAATACCAAATGACTCGCGCCGACCGTGAATTGTCGGGTAGCTTCGAGAAAAACAAAGGCAAACTCCCCTTCCCCATACAAGGACAATATCGAATTGTAGGACACTTCGGCTTGCAAAAGCACCCCGAGTTTAAGTATCTCGACAAGAACAACTTGGGTATAGACATAGAGACCACTCCCGGCACAAAAGCTCGCGCCATCTTTGAGGGAGAGGTAGCACGTGTATTCTCATTTGGTGGTGCCGAAAAGGCTGTCATGATACGTCACGGTAACTATTACACCGTATATACCGGCCTCATCGAGGTTTACGTAAAAGCAGGCGACAAAGTAAAGATAAGACAAGACCTGGGTGTGATTTATAGCGACCCCAAGGACAATAACCGTACCCGACTATCGTTCCAAATTCGTAAAGAGATGGAAAAACTCAACCCCGAACTGTGGCTTGATATGTAATGAATGTACAAACACACACCAACGCTATGACATCGACATACGAAATAGAGAAATATAGACCTGAGCTTAAAGAGACATGGGATGCATGCGTAGAGCGATCGGCAAACGGTACGTTCCTATTTAAGCGCAACTACATGGAATACCATGCCCACCGTTTTGTCGATTTCTCACTTATGATATACTGTAAGGGTAAGTTGATAGCCCTACTGCCTGCATCCTTGCACAATGACGAGATAACCTCTCATGGTGGACTTACTTATGGAGGTTTCATTACTTCGGCTGAAGTTTCTTCGACACAACTACTCGACATCTTCAAGTCAACAGCACAATTCCTTAAAGAGCAAGGCATTGCCATGTGGAACTACAAACCTGTTCCACACATTTACCACACCTATCCACACGATAGCGAACAATATGCCCTCTACCAACTTGGTGCCGAGCGAGTAGCTTGCAACCTCTCGTCAACTATCGACCTCACATCTCCACTACGCTATTCCGAGTTACGTCGTCGTGGTATCAAACGCGCCCAAAAGAGTGGCGTAACCATTCATAAAAGCAACGATTTTGCTCCGTTTTGGAGTGTGCTGGAGGACAACTTACGCCAACGACACAATGTGTCGCCCGTACACACACTCGACGAGATTACCCTCCTACACAATCGCTTCCCAAACGAAATTCAACTGTATACCGCTACACTCAATCATGAGGTTGTAGCCGGTTGTGTTATATACAACACCGGCAGAGTAGCTCATGCACAATATATCAGTGCATCGGCATTGGGCAAAGAGAGCGGTGCATTAGACTTACTCTTTGCGCACCTCATCGAACAAGAATACAATACAAGCCGCTATTTCGACTTCGGTATCTCAACGGAAGAGGGTGGTAAATACCTCAACAACGGACTATTGTCGCAGAAAGAAGGATTCGGCGCACGAGGAATTGTTTACGAAACCTATCGCATAAGACTATGAGCCAATCGTCCGATAATAACCTATACCGTGTCATCACCAAGGCAGCAGCCATCTTTGGCGGTGTACAAGTTGTGAGCATACTATGCTCGGTTGTACGCACAAAGATTATAGCAGTGCTGCTGGGTAGCGTGGGTATCGGCATCATCGGACTCTATAATAGCGCAATTGAAACAATCACAGCTCTTACGGGGCTGGGCATACGCAGCAGCTCGGTGCGCGAAATATCGGAGGCGCATAATAAAAATGATAAAAACGATCTATCGCGCATTGTAACCATCGTGCGTCGTTGGTCGTGGTTTGTGGGCTTGCTGGGAGCTGTAGTACTCATTACACTTTCACCCCTACTTAGCCAATATACCTTTGGCGACAACGAACATATATGGGGATTTGTATGGTTATCATGTACTCTGCTATTTAATGCACTTACATCGGGCGAACAAGCCATTCTACAAGGCACCAAACAACTCAAACGCCTGGCTCGATGCTCGGTATATGGATCTATTGCAGCATTGGTTGTCTCATTACCCTTATACTACTTTATGGGTATCGACGGCATTGTGCCGTCTCTCATGCTCTATGCCGCTGCTACACTGATAGTAACTCTATTGTACAAAGACCGGAGCATAGAAAGATCCGACATTACCA